>CBFRWL010000170.1:0-5246 GCA_965727025.1 uncultured Sphingomonas sp. | reverse complement strand
CAATCGCCCGAGGCGCGCGCGGCCAATCAGGCGCTGGCGGACAGCCTCTGGCAGAACTGGCAGGACGATGTCTCCCGCGCGCGACCGCAGGCCAAGGTTCACGCGTATAGCGGCGCGCCGCAAAACTTCATCCAGGCCAGCGGAGGCAATATCGCGCGCGCCGCGATCGCCGCAGGTCTGGTCGACAGGCTGGGGGACCGGATCGCCTTCGGCAACCGGGTTGCGCAGATCGCCGGCCCCCAGGCGACGCCGGGAAGCTTCAAGACAGTATCGTTCGCGCGCTATGCCGCCGCGCATAGCGCGCCGAGCGGAGGCCAGATCGGCGTTCTGACGGTGGCAGGCGATATCGTCGATGGTCATGCGGGGCCGGGAACCGCGGGCGGCGATACCATCGCCGAGCTGCTGTCGGACGAGCTTGCGCGCAACCGGATCAAGGCACTCGTCGTGCGCATCGATTCGCCCGGCGGCTCGGTGACAGCGGCGGAGCGCATTCGCGGCGCGATCATGGCCGCGAAGGCGCAGGGGCTGCCGGTGGTGGTTTCGATGGGATCGGTGGCGGCCAGCGGCGGCTATTGGATCTCGACGCCAGCAGATCGCATCTTCGCCGAGCCCTCGACGATTACAGGCTCGATCGGCGTGTTCGGGATCATCCCGACCTTCCAGGGCGCGCTCCAGAAGCTCGGCCTGTCTGCCGACGGCATCAAGACGACGCCGCTTTCGGGCGAGCCCGATGTGCTCAAGGGCACCTCGCCGCAGTTCAACCAGCTCATCCAGCTCGGCATCGAAGACGTCTATCAGCGCTTCATCGGCCTCGTCGCCCAGTCGCGAAAATTGGCGCCGGCCCGTGTCGACGAGATCGGGCAGGGCCATGTCTGGGCGGGCAGCACCGCACGCCAGATCGGATTGGTCGACGCGTTCGGTTCGCTTGACGACGCCATTGCGCAGGCCGCCGAAATGGCGAAGCTGGACCCCCGGACCGCAAAGCCCCAGTTCATCGAGCGCGAGCCGAACGCCTTCGACAGGTTCGTACGCGAAACCATGATTTCGAACGATAATGACGAAGCGCAGGCACGCGATCCGTGGACGCGGGCGGTCGATCGCCCGCAGGCGATGCTGGCCCAGGCGATCAGTGATGCGGGCGATATTCTTTCCGGCCCCGCCATCCAGGTGCGGTGCCTCGAATGCGGCGGGATGGAGGCGCCCCGACATGGCGCGCAAGGCCGCCGCAGCCTGTTCGCACTTGCCAAGATGACGCTGGGGCTATGAGTTTTCTCATCCGCATCGCGAATATCGACGATGCACCGGCCATCGCTGCCATCTATGCGCCCTATGTCGAATCGCTCAGCGTCTCGTTCGAGCAACGTGCGCCCACGGCGAAGGAGATTACACGTCGGATCGAGTCGGTCACCGAGACCTATCCCTGGCTCATCGCCGAATCGGACGGGGAGGTGGTCGGCTATGCCTATGCCTCGCGCTTCCGCGAACGCTGGGCGTACCGCTTTGCCGTCGAAACTGCGATTTACATCGCCTCGCACCGCCAGCGGGAAGGCATCGGCCGCCGGCTTTACCTTGCCCTGATCCGAACGCTGAGCGCGCAAGGCTATACCCAGGCGCTCGCAACGATCGCCTTGCCGAATGAGGGCAGCATCGACATGCATGAAGCCGTAGGTTTCCAGCGCGCGGGCGTCTGGCGGAGCGTCGGCTTCAAACATGGGCAGTGGCGCGATGTGGGGCTGTGGCAGCGCCCGCTTGCGCTGGCCGAGGACGATCCCGAAGAACCCCGGCCGTTTGGCGAGGTCGGGCTCGTCCTCGAATAGCCGGGGCGGCTCCGCTGTATTGCGCGGCTACGGCACTTATGCCACTAGACCGCCGTGACCCAACTCAACTTCGAACAGATGCGTTTGGCCATGGTCGAGAGCCAGCTCCGCACCACGGCCGTCAATGATCCACGCGTGATCGCGGCGATGGGGAGCGTTCCGCGCGAGCAATTCGTGCCGGGGGAATGTGCGGCCATCGCCTATATCGATCGGGCGATCCGGCTGGAGGGCAACCGTGCGCTCAATCCGCCGATGGCGACCGGGAGGCTGCTGACCGAGGCGCGTCCGCAGCCCACGGATCGCGCGCTCGTGGTGGGAAGCGCCACCGGCTATGGCGCGGCGCTGCTTGCCCAGCTCGTATCTTCCGTGGTTGCGCTGGAAGAAGATCCCGCGCTGCTCAGGATCGCCAGAGCAGCGGGGTTGCCGTCGCATGTTGCCATCGTCGAGGGTCCGCTCAAGGCGGGCTGGAAAAAGCAGGCTCCATATGACCTGATCCTGATCGATGGCGCAGTCGAATATGTGCCGCAGCCGATCATCGATCAGCTCGCCGATGGTGGAAGGCTGGCAGCCGGGATCATCGACAACGGGGTGACCCGGCTTTCGATTGGCCGCCGCTCGGGCAAGGGCTTCGGCCTGGTCGCCTTCGCCGATGCGGAGGCTGTGCCGCTGCCGGGCTTTTCCCGGCCTAGAAGCTTTACGTTCTGATCGTCAGGGGGCCAGCAATGCGAGCGAAATTCCTTTCTGCCAGCGCGCCGGTGTCCCTGATGCTTGCAGGCTTGCTTGCGACAACGCCAGCCGATGCCGACACGCTGCGCGATGCGTTGGTCCAGGCCTATAACAGCAACCCGACCATCCTCGCCGCCCGCGCACGGCTCCGTCAGACCGACGAGGATGTGCCGATTGCTAGGGCTAACGGCCGCCTGGGTGTTTCGGCGGATGCCAATTACACCGAGAATGTGAAGCGCGGGCCTTCTACCTTTTCGCTATCCACGCCGCGGCGTCAGATTACCGGTGGGGTAAGCGCAAACCTCCCGGTGTTTCAGGGCGGCGGCGTGCGCAATGCCATCCAGGCTGCGCGGCTACGCGTGGAGTCAGGGCGCGCTGACCTGCGCAGCTCCGAAGCGACGATGTTCACCGATGTCGTTTCGGCTTATATGGACGTGGTGCGCGATCAGGCGATTGTCGATCTCAACGGCAAGCAGGTCGATGTGCTGGGCACCAACCTGCAGGCGACCAAGGATCGGTTCCAGGTCGGCGATCTCACCCGCACCGACGTCGCCCAATCTGAGGCGCGCCTTTCCGGCGCGCGCAGTCAGCTCGAATCCGCGCAGGCGCAGCTCGTTGCGAGCCGGGAAAATTATCTTCGCGTGGTTGGCAAGATGCCGGACAATCTGGAGCCGCCGCCACAACTTCCCGGCCTGCCTGCAAATGTCGAACAAGCGGTGGGCGCCGCGCTCGACAACAACCCTGATCTGATCGCGATCAAAAAGGAAAGCGATGCCTCGCGCCACGATGTCGGCGTTGCGCGCGCGAGCCGCCTGCCGCGGCTTTCCGCTGTCGCAAGCGGTGACTATGTAAATTACCTCGATTCCATCGCGGGCATTCCAAAGGATCGCGGCACGACCGCCGCGGTCGGCGTGCAGGCGACCCTGCCGCTTTATCAGGGTGGCGGCCCGGGCGCGCGCGTCCGGCAGGCCGAGGCGCGCGTCAGTGAAACCCTCGAACAGACGATTGCAGTCGAGCGCCAGGTGATCGCGCAAGTGCGGTCCGCCTATGCGTCGCACTCCGCCTCGCTCGGCGTGATCAAGTCGTCCGAAACCGCCGTTTCGGCAAACGAACTGGCGCTCGAAGGCGTACGCGCCGAAAACAGTGTCGGCACGCGTGACGTGCTGGACGTGCTCAACGCCGAGCAGGAATTGCTCAACTCGCGCGTGCAGCTCGTGTCGGCGCGGCGCGACGCCTATGTCGCAGGCTTCGCCTTACTCGCAGCCATGGGGCGCGCCGAAGCCAAGGATCTTGGGCTCGATGGCGGGCCGCTTTACGATCCGGTGGCGAACTATAATCGGGTGAAAACGTCTGTCTTCGATTGGGGCGACGATGGCATGCCGACCAGCAAGGCTTCGCGCACCGTCGGCGTGGCTCCGCAGCCATCCGAGGTGCTGCAGCCGATGCTGGAATTCCAGCCGGTCGACACGCCCCCAGTGACAACGTCCAAAAACTAGGGCATTAACCATGTCTATGGGGGACCTGAAAGCTGAGCCATCGATGGAAGACATTCTTGCTTCCATCAAACGTATCATCGCCGACGACAGCCAGGCTGCCGAGGAGGCCGTCATGCATGTTGAGCAGACCGCAAGCGGCGGAGAATCAACCCGTTTTTCTGGGGCGAACCTCCATCTCGTTGAGGATCGCGAACCTGCAAAGCGGGAAAATGCCGAGGAGGTTCTGGAATTGACCCAGCCGATCGAGCCCGCCGAATCGCCCGCGCCGCAGCAGAGCGAATCGCAGCCGCAACCGGCGCCCGCCGCGCCGATACGGCGACATGAGCCGTTAATCAGCCCAGACGTGCCAGCGCCGTCTCCAATCGTTTCGGCCGATGCTGCGTCCGCCAGCCGCCAGTCGCTTGCCGCATTGTCGGCGCTGCTCGTGAAGCCCGAGAATGAGAGTGGCGACAATACGCTCGAGGGCCTCGTCCGCGAGATGCTGCGCCCGATGATGAAGGAGTGGCTCGATCAGAAGCTCCCTGAGCTGGTCGAGCGCCTCGTCGAAAAGGAAATTGCCCGGATCACCGGCCGGCTGCCCTGAGGGCGGGCTTTCCGCCTCTTGCCGCACCGCGGCATGGCTGGCACAGAGCGCCGCCATGACGATCGACAAGACCTTCGACCCCGCCGCCATTGAGGCGAAATGGTATAAGCATTGGGAGGAGAGCGGCGCCTTTCGTCCTGCGCGCCCCAACGCCGAACCGTTCACGATCGTCATGCCGCCGCCCAATGTGACGGGCAGCCTTCACATCGGTCATGCGCTCGATAACAGCCTGCAAGATGTGCTGATCCGCCATGCGCGGCTCAAGGGCAAGGATGCGCTGTGGGTTGCGGGCACCGATCATGCCGGCATCGCGACGCAGATGGTCGTCGAGCGCAATCTGGCGCTTCGCCAGCAGAAGCGCACCGATTTCACCCGCGATCAGTTCATCGAGAAGGTCTGGGAATGGAAGGCTGAAAGCGGTGGCCAGATCACCCGCCAGCTCCGCCGGCTCGGCGCCTCCTGCGACTGGGCGAACGAACGCTTCACCATGGATGAAGGGTTCAGCCGCGCGGTCATCAAGGTCTTCGTGGAGCTCTACAATCAGGGTTTGCTCTATCGCGACAAAAGGCTGGTGAACTGGGATCCGGGGCTCAGGACCGCAATCTCCGATCTCGAGGTCGAAAC
>CBFRWL010000169.1:0-5270 GCA_965727025.1 uncultured Sphingomonas sp. | reverse complement strand
AGGTGTACATCATGATCCTGCCGGGCTTCGGCATGGTCAGCCAGATCGTCGCGACCTTCAGCCGCAAGCCGGTGTTCGGCTATCTCGGCATGGCCTATGCGATGGTCGCGATCGGCGTGGTCGGTTTCGTCGTGTGGGCGCACCACATGTACACCACCGGCCTCAGCGTCGACACGAAGATGTACTTCACCGCCGCGACGATGGTGATCGCGGTGCCGACCGGCATCAAGATCTTCTCCTGGATCGCGACGATGTGGGGCGGTTCGCTCAGCTTCAAGACGCCGATGGTGTGGGCGCTGGGCTTCATCTTCATGTTCACCGTGGGCGGCGTGACGGGCGTCGTGCTCTCCAACGGCGGCATCGATAATTACATGCAGGATACCTATTACGTCGTCGCGCACTTCCACTATGTGCTGTCGCTCGGCGCAGTGTTCTCGCTGTTCGCCGGCTTCTACTACTGGTTCCCGAAGATGTCGGGGAAGATGTACAATGAAATCCTCGGCCAGCTCCATTTCTGGATCTTCTTCATCGGCGTGAACATCCTGTTCTTCCCGATGCACTTCCTGGGCCTCGACGGCATGCCGCGTCGTTACCCGGACTATCCGGATGCGTTCGAGAAGTGGAACAGCGTCGCCACACATGGCTATGAGATCATGGCCGCCAGCATGGGGATCTTCTTCATCAACCTGATCTGGTCGCTCGTGGCCGGCAAAAAGGCTCCGGACAATCCCTGGGGCGAGGGCGCGACCACGCTCGAATGGACGCTGTCCAGCCCGCCGCCCTATCACCAGTTCGAGACGCTTCCGAAAATCGATTGAATTGAATGGAACAAAGGCCGACCCCGTTCATCCTGAGTAGCTCGAGGTCGCTCAGGACGAACGGAATGGCTCTTGACGAGAATATGAACAGCGCCGTCCAGACTGCCCCCGTTACCGCCGAATGGCGCGATTTCGTCGCGCTGACCAAGCCGCGTGTGATGACGCTGGTGGTGTTCACGGGGCTGTGCGGCCTGCTCGCCGCGCCGCAAGCGATCCATCCGGTGCTCGCCTTCACCGCCATCCTCTGCATCGCGCTTGGCGCCGGCGCGGCTGCGACGCTCAACCAATGGTATGAGACCGATCTGGATGGCCGCATGGCGCGCACCTCGGGGCGGCCGTTGCCGTCCGGCCGCATGGATCGGCAGACGGCGCTTCATTTCGGCGTCGGGCTCGGCAGCTTTTCCGTCCTGCTAATGGGGCTCGCGGTCAACGTGCTCGCGGCCGCCATTCTGGCTGTGTCGATCCTGTTCTACGTGCTGGTCTACACCGTGTGGCTCAAGCGCCGGACACCGCAGAACATCGTCATCGGCGGCGCGGCCGGCGCCTTTCCGCCGCTGATCGGCTGGGCCGCGGCAACCGGGCGGATCGAATTGATGCCCGCGCTGCTGTTTGCGCTGATCTTCCTGTGGACACCGCCGCATTTCTGGGCGCTCTCGCTGTTCATCAAGAGCGACTATGCCAAGGCGGGCGTACCAATGCTGCCTGTGGTTGCCGGCCTTCGCCACACCCGTCAGCAGATTCTGCTCTATACGTTCCCGATGGTCGCGGTGGCGGTCGCGCCCTGGCAGCTTGGCTTCACCGGCGCGTTGTACGGCCTGTCGGCGATCCTCCTTTCGATCCCGTTCGTTGCCTTGGCCGCGCAGATTTCGCTCAGCCATGAAACCGATCCGGCGTTCATGAAACCGGAGCGGCGGCTGTTCGCTTATTCGATCCTCTATCTGTTCGGCCTTTTCGGAATGCTCGTGGCCGATCGGCTATGCTGGGCATGACGCCTGGTGAGGAAGCCGAGATCCGCCGGCGGCAAAGATCGCGCGCGATCGTTACGGCGCTCGTGCTGGCGGCGCTGGTGATCCTGTTTTACGCCATTTCCATAGCGAAGATGCTTTGAACCATGCAAATCGCGCGCAAGTCCAATCGGAAGACGGGCATGATCATGGGCGGGGTGGCGCTCGCCGCCCTCGGCTTGGGCTTTGCCTCCGTGCCGCTTTACCGCGTTTTTTGTCAGGCGACCGGTTTCAACGGCACGACCCAGCGTGCCGAGGGTGACGCGCCCGGCGCCGTCGGGGGCAAGATGATCAATGTCCGCTTCGATGCGAATATAGCGCCCCATATGGGCTGGAAATTCGAGCCGTCGCAAAGCGTGATGCGGGTGGCGGTCGGCGCGCGCCAAATGGCCTTCTTCGATGCGACCAACACGACCGATCATGCGATCACCGGGCAGGCCGTCTATAATGTCACGCCGGCCCAGGCGGGCGCATATTTCGACAAGATTCAGTGTTTCTGCTTCAACGAGCAGACGCTGAAACCGGGCGAGCGCGCGCACATGCCGGTCATCTTCTACGTCGATCCGAAGATCCTGAACGATCCGGACGCCAACGATATCAGCGAAATAACGCTCTCCTACACCTTCTATCCGGTGGATTCCGGAAAAACGAGCGGTTAAGGACGGCAGCAGACAGACAAGGGGCGAAGCAATGGCCGGTGCGAAAAATCACGATTACCATATTCTGGCGCCCAGCCCGTGGCCGCTGATCGGCTCGATGGCGGCGCTGGCGATGGCGTCCGGCGCCATCATGTGGATGCACAGCGTCGCGCATGGCGGCTGGCTCTTCCTGGCGGGTGTCGCCGGCGTGCTGTTCACCATGTTCTGCTGGTGGTCCGACGTGATCAAGGAAGCGCATGCCGGCGATCATACTCCGGTCGTCTCGCTCCATCTTCGTTACGGCATGATCCTCTTCATCGCGTCCGAGGTGATGTTCTTCGTCGGCTGGTTCTGGGCCTGGTTCGATTTCTCGCTCTTCCCCAAGCCGATCGAGGTGGTGAGCGGCGTTACCCAGGTGATCCAGGGCGCCACCAGCGTCGTCGCCGGCAAGGGCGTATGGCCGCCCAAGGGCATCGAAGTACTCGATCCCTTCGCTTTCCCGCTGCTCAACACGCTGATCCTGCTCTGCTCGGGCACCACCGTCACCTGGGCGCATCATGCGTTGCTCCATGGTGATCGCAAAGGGCTCAAGGTCGGCCTGTGGCTCACCATCCTGCTCGGCGCGCTGTTCAGCAGCATCCAGGCGTGGGAATATGCGCATGCGCCGTTCGCGTTCAAAGGCCTGAACTATGGCGCGGCCTTCTTCATGGCGACCGGCTTTCACGGCTTCCATGTGCTCGTCGGCACGATCTTCCTCACGGTCTGCCTGATTCGCACCTATAAGGGCCACTTCACCCCCAAGCAGCATTTCGGGTTTGAGGCGGCCGCCTGGTACTGGCACTTCGTCGACGTGGTATGGCTCTTCCTGTTCGTCTCGATCTACGTCTGGGGCGGCTGGGGCGCGCCGATCCACGCCGGTTGAACCTATGGACTCGCCGCCGACGCCGCTCGCAGCGGGGCTCGGCGGCCTCTGCCCGCGCTGCGGCGCGCGCACCCTCTTCGAAGGCCCGATCAAATTCGCGCCGCGCTGTCGCGCCTGCGGCCTCGACTTTGCCGCGTTCAATGTCGGCGATGGCCCTGCCGCTTTCCTCATCCTGATCATCGGCGCGGTGGTCGTCGGCCTCGCGCTATGGCTTGAGCTTGCGGTGAGCCCGCCGGTGTGGGTGCACGTGCTGATCTGGCCGATCGTCACGCTGGCGCTGGTCGTCGGTTCGCTGCGCGTCGGGAAGGGCATGCTGATCACGCTGGAATATCGCAATGCCGCGCGCGAAGGGCGCATCGTCGATCCCGATAAACGATGAAGCGAATCCCGCTGATCCCGAGCCTGATCGTTGCGGCTGCGGTCGCGGCGATGATCGGATTGGGCATCTGGCAGCTTCATCGCGCCCAATGGAAGAAGGATCTGCTGGCGCTCTATCAGGCGAACGCGACTTTGCCGGCGGTGGCCTTTCCCGCGGTGCCGACGCCCGCTGACGAGCGCCTGCTGTTCCGCCGCGCGACCGGCCATTGCCTTGAAGCGGCAAGCTGGACGGTTCGCGCCGGCCGTAACCGTGCTGGCGAATCGGGCTGGAGCCATGTCGCGCTGTGCCGCACGGGTGCGGAGGGGCCGGGCATGTCAGTGGACCTCGGCTGGTCGCGCGACGATCAGCCGCCGAAGGCTTATCGGGGCGGCCCCGTTTCGGGCGTGATCGGTTCCGATCGCAAGCACATCCTCTTGCTCGTGGCCGATCAACCCGCGCCGGGGTTGCAACCGAGTGCGCCACCCTCGATTGCCGACATACCCAACAATCACATGGCCTATGCGGTGCAATGGTTCCTGTTCGCTGCGACCGCGCTGGTGGTTTATGTGATCGCGCTGCGGCGCCGGTTGCGGTGAAGCGTTCACCCGGCTAAGCCCCGCCGGTTATGCGCTATATCAGCACCAGGGGCGCGGCCCCGGCACTATCGTTCGAAGAGGTCACGCTTGCCGGCCTCGCCACTGATGGCGGGCTCTATGTGCCCGAAAGCTGGCCCTCCTTTTCCGCGGCCGAGATCGCCGCGCTGCGCGGGCTCAGCTATGTGGAGACCGCCGTCGCGGTGATGCGGCCGTTCGTCGCCGGATCGCTTGATGAAGCCGAACTGCGGCAGCTCTGCACTGCCGCCTATAAGCGGTTCGATCATGCGGCTGTCACGCCGCTTGTCCAGCTCGATCACCGCCATTGGCTGCTTGAGCTGTTTCACGGCCCCACGCTCGCGTTCAAGGATGTCGCGCTTCAGCTCCTGGGCCTGCTGTTCGAACGCTTCCTCGACAAGCGCCACACGCATCTCACGGTCGTCGGCGCCACCTCCGGCGATACCGGCTCCGCCGCGATCGACGCGCTGGCAGGGCGGGCCAAGGTCGATATCTTCATGCTGCATCCCAAGGGCCGGGTGTCGGAGGTGCAGCGCCGGCAGATGACGACCGTGCTGGCGCCGAATGTCCACAATATCGCGATCGAAGGCAGCTTCGATGATGCGCAGGCGCTGGTGAAGGCGATGTTCGGGCATCAGGCCTTCGCCGGGCGCTTCGCGCTGTCGGCGGTCAATTCGATCAACTGGGCGCGGCTGATGGCCCAGATCGTCTATTATTTCTACGCGGCGGTCCGCCTGGGGGCGCCCGAGCGGCCGGTCGCCTTCTCGGTGCCGACCGGCAATTTCGGCGACGTTTTCGCAGGCTACGCAGCGGCGAGGATGGGGCTGCCTATCGCGAAGCTGATCGTCGCCACCAACGTCAACGATATTCTCCATCGCGCTCTGAGCCAGGGCGACTATTCGGTCGGCAGCGTCACGCA
>CBFRWL010000168.1:0-5324 GCA_965727025.1 uncultured Sphingomonas sp. | reverse complement strand
CATTGGCCGCGCCGCTGGCCCCGCTGGCGGCCGAACCGGCTGCTCCGGTCGCGTCGGTCGAATTGACCGCGCTGGTAGCGCCATTGAGCGCGCCGTTGACTGCGCCGCCGAGCCCAGCATTGGCATTGGCCTGCTTATGGCTCGCGCTGCCATTGGCGCTCCCAGAACCATTGGCCGCGCCGCTGGCCCCGCTGGCGGCCGAACCGGCTGCTCCGGTCGCGTCCGTCGAATTGACCGCGCTGGTCGCGCCGTTGACCGCGCCGTTGACGGTGCCGCCCAGGCCGGCATTGGCGCTCGCCTGTTTGCTCTTGGCGCCGCCATGCTTGCTGGCATGAGCATTGGCGCTGCCGCTGGCTGCGGAATCAAGCGAGCCGGTCGTGGAATCCATGGTGTCGCCGAGGCCACCCGCCGAGCCGCCGAGCGTTCCGCCCAGCGTGCCATTGAGCGTGCCGCCGAGGCTGCCGGTCAGGCCGCCCAGCCCGCCGCCGAGTCCGCCCCCGCCGAGCAGTTGCGCATTCACGGGCATCGCCGCGAACCCGATCGCCGCAGCCGCTGTAAGAATCATAGCCTTTTTCATCTGAAGTCTCCTCCGTGCAATCGGGGGACGTTCGCGTCCCTCATTGTTGCGAACGAGAGGAGCTGCCCGTTTAATCCCTGAGCGGAAAAATTTTTCGGCATTTTTATTTTCGCGCGTCATGCCAGCGCAGGCTGGCATCCATGTCTCTCAACATATTCGATGCCATCTCCTGTCGGGAGAGACGTGGGTCCCAGCCTTCGCTGGGGCGACGAGACGGTGCGAAATTGAAATACGGGTTACTAGCGCCGGGTGCGGCAATCGCCGCAGACGAGGCCGCGGCCGTAGATTTTGTCAGGTCCAGGCTGGCCCAGGTCGACGGCTTCCCGATCGAGCGCGGCGAGGCTGTGGCCCGGCAGCGTCGCCAGCCGCGCGGAAGCGAGCGGGGCCGCAAAGGAGGTGCCGCGCAGCTCGCTCGTGCCCCCGCCCGGTTTCGCGCCGAGCATGTCGGCGCCGGGCGCGGCATAATCGAGATGCAGCGCGCGGCCCGCCTCGATCAATGCGCGGTTGCGCCCGTCGACGCCGGTGACCGCGACCACGCCGTCATAGGAAGCAGGGTAGGCGGGTGGGGCAGCGGGGCCGTCATTGCCGACGGCGGCGACGATCGTCATGCCCCGGCTGCGGGCGGCGGCGATCACCTTTGCCAGCAGCGGATTGGCCGGGCCGACCAGGCTGATCGTGACCACCGGCACGGCGCGCTGCGCCATCCAGCCGAGCGCGCGCGCGATAGCGAAGGCATTCCCGCCAGCGGGATCACGGCCATAGACATCGGCGACCAGCAGCGGCGCCCCCGGGATCACGCCCCTGATGATGCCATGGCCCGCGATCAGCGACGCGATTGCGGTGCCGTGCACGCTGCCCGCAGGCGCCTCGCGCGCGAAGCCTTTCTGTTCGATCGGCCCGGAGAGTGCGGGGCTTTGCGCGACGCCGCCATCGATCATGCCGATCCGGGCATTGCCGGCGGAGCCGGAGATTGCCGCGCCCGTCGCTGAGGAGGTGGTACCCCCGCTTTCGAAATGGAGCGGGTTGGCGCTCCATTCGCCGGGCGCCAGCGCACGGATCGCCTTGAGCGCGCGGGCGAGCGGCATATGATCGGGGACGGCGAGCCGGACCGTCTGAACATCAAGCCCTTCGATCCGCTCGTCGGCGATGAGGGTGAAGCCTGCCTTGCGCGCGGCCTCGATCGCGGCGGGGCTGATGTCGACACCGATCACTTCGCCGCGCACCGCGGGATTGCCATGATCGTCGAATTCGAGCGCGGCGCGGTTGCTGCGCACCAGACGATCGAGCCGGCTGATGCGTTCGTTGGCGAGGCGCTGGACATCGCCGACAAGTGCTTCGGTGCGGTCGGCCGCCGCGCCCAGCACCGGATCGACCGTGCCGTTCACGACGCCCCCGACCGCGCCCAAGGGCCGATCGAGCGGCGCGAGCAACTGCGCATGGCCGCGCGCCGCCAGCAAGAGCAGCGCCGAAAGGCCGAACAGCAGGGGTCGCGTCTGTCGCATATCGTTTCGTACTTACAATTTTTCGGTTAGCTCTGGGATTAAACGCACACAGGCAAGCGTTTAATCCATGATCGGACAAGGCATGGCGACAGAAAGGTTCGAGGAGGAGATGCTGGCGCTGCTGCCGCGCTTGCGGCGCTTCGCCCGCTCGCTCACCCGCGACCAGGCCGATGCCGATGATTTGAGCCAGCTGTCGGTGGAGCGTGCGCTCAAGGCGCGCGACCAGTGGCAGCCGGGGACGAGGCTGGATGCTTGGATGTACAGGATCATGCGTAATATCTGGATTGACGAGGCGCGCGCCCGCGCGCGGCGCGCGCAGACCTTCGCGCCCGAGGAAGAGGGCTTGAGCGTCGGCGATGACGGCCATGAGGCGATCGAACGCAATGTCGAGATGAACGATGTCGATCGCGCGATGGCGAAGCTGCCCGATGAGCAACGCGAGGTGATCGCGCTCGTGCTGGTCGAGGGGCTGGCCTATAAGGAAGCCGCCGAAATCCTGGAGATTCCGATGGGCACTTTGACCTCGCGCCTCGTGCGCGGGCGGCAGGCGCTGGTGCAGATGCTGGAGGCGGCGTGATGATCGAGGATGAACTGCTCATCGCTTATGCCGATGGCGAATGCAGCGTCAGCGACCAACTCAAGGTCGAGCAGGCGCTGCGCGACGATCCCGAGCTTCGCGCGCGGCTGGAGCAGCATCGCCGTCTGGCCGCGCGGCTGAACGCCTTTTATGCGCCCGCCGCGGAGCCGCCGGTTCCGGATCGGCTCACGGCGTTGCTGCGCAAGCAAGAAGCCGATGTGATCGATTTCGCAGCCGCACGCGAGAAGCGAACAACCCGCCTGCCCGGCTGGGGGCAGTGGGGCGCGATCGCTGCCAGCCTCGCGGTCGGCGTGCTCGCCGGGCAGCTTGCGCTTGCGCCGCGTGGGGCAGTCGTGGAGAGCCATGGGGGGCGGCTGATCGCCCGTGGCGATCTGGCGAAGGCGCTCGATACGCAGCTTGCCTCCGCGCAGCCCGGCGACGCACATGTGCGCATCGGCGTCAGCTTCCAGGATCAGGCTGGCGCATATTGCCGCAGCTTCGACACGGCCAATCTCGCGGGGATTGGCTGCCGCAAGGGTGGCGAGTGGCAGCTGCCACTGACGCATTCGGCGAGCGATGCCGCCGCGAATGGCGGCTATCGGCAGGCGGCCTCGGGCGATGCGGTGGTGATGCAGGCCGCGACCGCGATGATGAAGGGCGCACCCTTCGATCCCGAAACGGAACGCCAGGCGCGCGATAAAGGTTGGCGATAATCCCGGAGCCTGCTTATTCAGTTTGAGCTAAGGTGCGCTGACGCTACGGGAAATTGTGCGAACTGGACGAACGGCGAATCCTCGTGGCGGCTGGGGCCGCGCGGGCCTGATCTTGGCGATGACCGCGCTGCTCTCGGGCTGCGCGGCTGGCCCCGGCTATCATCCGAAATCGGCGAACGTGCTGGGCGTACCCGAACATTATACCGCCGCCGCTAATGAGACGCAGCCGCGGGAGCTTGCGACCTGGTGGAACGCGCTCGACGATAGCGAACTCAGCGCGCTGGTCGATCGTGCGCTCAAGGCCAATCTCGATATTGCCCAGGCGGCCGCGCGGCTCCGGCAGGCGCGCGCGTCGCTGATCGCGGCGCGGGCCGATTTCTTTCCCACGCTGAGCGGCCAGGCGAGCGTGGGCCGCAACCTCGATAACCGGCTGAAGGATACGAGCAGCTTTTCCGCCGGCGCCAATGCCAGCTGGGCGATCGATCTGTTCGGCGGCACGCGGCGTTCGGTGCAGGCGTCGCGCGCCGATCTTCAGGCGGCAGGCTATGATCTTGCCTCGGTGCAGACGGCGGTAATCGCCGAGGTCGCCACCAATTATGTCGATCTGCGCGGCGCGCAGGCGCGGCTCGGCATCGCGCGCGACGTGCTGCTGACCCAGCAGGAAAATTACCAGATCGCCGGCTGGCGCGTGCAGGCAGGCTTGGTGTCCTCGCTCGATGTCGAGCAGGCGCGGACCCAGCTCGCGCAGACGCAGGCGACGATTCCCGCGCTCGAACAGGCGGTCGCGGGCGCGCAAAACCGGCTTGCGGTGCTCACCGCGGTCGCGCCCGGAACCTTGGCTGACGAGCTTGGCATGATCGGCCCGATCCCGGTCGGGCCGATCGATATCGCCACCGGCATTCCGGCCGACACGCTCCGCAAGCGCCCCGACGTGCGCGCGTCGGAACGGGCGCTGGCGGCGGCGACGGCGCGCATCGGCGTTGCGCAGGCGCAGCTTTTTCCCGCGCTCAATCTTAGCGGCAATGTCGGGACATCTGCGCTCAGTCTCGGCAGCCTCGGCGACGTCGTCACCGGCGGCGTGTTCGCCACGCTGAGCCAGCTCATCTTCGATGGCGGACGGCGGCTGGCGTCGATCCGCAGCGCGCGTGCCGTGGCCGACGGGGCATTCGCGGCCTATCGCCAGACCGTGCTGACCGCGCTCGAGGATGTCGAGAATGGGCTGGTCGCGCTCAAATCCGCGCGCGATCGCGAGACGGCGCTGGGCGACGCGTTCGAGGCTGCCAACAATGCCGCAATCCTCGCGCGCAGCCAGTATCGCGCGGGGCTCACCGACTTCCAGACCTTGCTTGACGCCGAACGGCAATTATTGAGCGCGCGTGACGGGCTGGCGTCCGCCAAGGCCGACGAGGCCAACGCGATCGTCCAGCTCTATCTCGCCCTTGGTGGCGGGTGGGACCCGCAGGCGCCGCTTCCCGACGGAAAGAGACCATGAACGATCCGCAAGCCCAGGCCGATCTCGACGCCTTTCTCGGCACGCCGCCGGATTCGCCTTGGCGGCGGCGCGCGATCTGGGGCGGCGCCGCGGTGCTGCTGCTGGGCTTGCTCCTGCTGCTCACGCGCTGCTTCAACGGCAGCGGCGAAAACGGTTATATCACGCAGGATGTGCGCCAGGGCGATCTCAACGTCACGGTCTCGGCGACCGGCAATCTCGCGCCGACCAACCAGGTCGAGGTCGGTTCCGAAATTTCCGGGACGGTCGACAAGGTGCTGGTCGATTATAACGACCGGGTGGTGAAGGGGCAGACGCTCGCGATCATCGACACCGAATTGCTCGACGAGACGATCAACCAGTCGCGCGCGACGCTGGCAGCGCGGCAGGCCGATATCAATCAGGCGCGCGCGACGCTGGCGGACGCCGAAGCGCAGCTCAACCGCTTCCAGCAGGTCTACAAGCT
>CBFRWL010000167.1:0-5360 GCA_965727025.1 uncultured Sphingomonas sp. | reverse complement strand
CGCAGAATGCGCCCTGCACTTCGCCGTCCACGGCCTCAGCGATTTCGAAGGCGGTCCAGAGGCTCATGCCGCGCACTCCCGCGCGACGCTGACGTCATCGAACGGCAGCACCTTGTCGCCGACGATCTGGCCCTGTTCATGCCCCTTGCCGGCGAGCAACACGATATCGCCTGCCCCCGCCTCGCCGATCGCTGCGGCAATCGCTTCGCGGCGACCGCCGATCTCGGTTGCGGAGGGCGCGCCGGCGAGCACATCCTTGCGGATCGCGGAAGCGTCCTCGCTGCGCGGATTGTCATCAGTCACGATCACGCGATCCGAAAGCTCGGCAGCGACCGCGCCCATTTCCGGCCGCTTGCCGCGATCGCGATCGCCGCCGGCGCCGAAGACGGTGATCAGGCGGCCCGTCGCGTGCGGGCGCAACGCCTCGATCGCCGCGCGCAGCCCATCAGGGGTATGCGCATAATCGACGTAGATTGGCGCGCCGGCCTTGCTGATCGCGGCGCGTTCGAGCCGGCCGCGCACTGGCTGGACGCGTGACAGATTTTCCAGCGTCTGCGTGAGCGCGCCGCCGGTCGCGAAGACCAGCGCGGCGGCCGTGAGTGCATTGGCTGCCTGATAGGCACCGATCAGCGGGAGCTTGACCTGGAAGCTTTTGCCTTCGGCTTCGATGGTCAGCGTCTGGCCTAGTTGGGTCGGCTCCCGTTTCACGAGCTTCAGCGTCTCGCCCTTCGTGCCGACGGTGAGCAGCCTGAGGCCGCGTTCGCTGGCAAGTTCCGCCACGCGCGCCGAAGCGGCGTCGTCCATCCAGACCACCGCCGCGCCATCCTCGTCGATCACCTCGGTGAACAGCCGGAGCTTGGCTTCGAGATAGGCCTCCATGGTGCCATGATAATCGAGATGATCGCGGCTGAGATTGGTGAACGCTCCCGCGCGAACCGGCAGGCCCTCGGTGCGATATTGCGAAAGGCCGTGGCTGGAAGCTTCGAAGGCGGCGTGGGTGACACCCTCGCGCGCAAGCCCGGCCATGTTCGAAAGGAAGGTGACGATGTCCGGCGTCGTGAGGCCGGTGGAGACCTGATCGTCAGCGGTGGTGACGCCGAGCGTGCCGATCGAGGCGGCATGATGCCCCGCCATCCGCCAGAGCTGGCGGGTCAGTTCGACCGTCGAGGTCTTGCCGTTGGTGCCGGTGACCGCGACGACCGTTTCCGGGAACGGCGCGAAGAACTTGGCCGCCAGTCGCGCGAAGGCGCGGCGAGGCTCGGCATCCGCAATATGAAGCGCCCCCTGCACCGTCGCTTCCGGGCGGGCCACAACCGCGACCGCGCCTGCGCCGATAGCATCGGCGATGAAATCCTCGCCGTTGAAGCGGCTACCCTTGAATGCACCGAACACGGTGCCGCGCGCCACCTTGCGATGATCGATCGCGAATCCGGTCACTTCCGCTGCTGAATCGGTGTTCGTCAATTGGCCCAACCGCATCAATCATGGTCCCCCTTGGGGTTCCAGACGGTTCCCTGAAGGTCTGCCAGATCGACATCGCGCGACTCATCCGGGATGATCCCGAGCAACGGCCCGATCCGCGACACGATCCTGCCCACGATCGGGGCCGAGACCATGCCGGCGGTCGCATAGCCCCCGGTCTCCCGGGTTCCATGAGGCTCGTCCAGCATTGCGAGCACCACATAGCGCGGCGCATCCATCGGGAACACCCCCGCGAACGTCGAAACCAGGGCATTGCGCTTATAGCCGCCACCTTCCGGCTTCTCGGCGGTGCCGGTCTTGCCACCGATGCGGAAGCCGGGGACGTTGGCCTTCTTGCCGGTGCCCTGGATCACGACCATCCGCATCAGCTGCCGCATGCGCGCGCTGGTGGCTGGCGAGATGACGCGGCGGCCGGCCGGAAGATGGTTGGGATCGCGCATCAGCAAGGTCGCCGGCCGCCAGATGCCGCCATTGGCGATCGCCGCATAGGCGCTTGCCAGATGCAGCGGCGTGACGGCGATGCCGTGGCCGTAAGCCGTCGTCATGGTGGTGACGCGCGCCCAATATTTGGGCCAGAGCGGCGTGCCGCGCGCGCCCAGCTCGATATCGACCGGCCTGTCGAAACCCAGCTTGCGGAACATCGTCTGCTGCCGATCAGCGCCGATTTCGTCCGCGATGCGGGCGGTGGCGATGTTGCTGGAATAGATCAGGGTTTCCGGCACATCGAGGAAGCGGCGCTGCGGATGATCGTCATGAATGGTGAAGCGGCCGATGTGAAGCGGCTCGGTCGCGTCGTAACGCTTGTTCATCGAAGTGATCACGCCACTTTCGATTCCGTTCGCCATGGTGATGATCTTGAAGGTCGAACCCAGCTCGTAAACGTTGAGCGTGGCCTTGTTGACGAGATCCTGAAGCGGAACATGCGCCGGCGCATTGGGATCGAATTCGGGCAGTGAGGCCATGGCGATGACCTCGCCGCTATGCACGTCGAGCACGATGCCGGTCGCGCCGATGGCGCTGAATTCGGTCATGGCCGCGGCGAGTTCGCTTTCCATCGCCGCCTGGACGCGGCTGTCGATCGAAAGACGGGCGGGCAGGCTGCGCCGCGCCGGATCGGCGAGCTTGTCGTTGAGCGCAAGCTCCATGCCCGACACCGCTTTGCCGTCCTGATCGGTCCAGCCGATGATGTGCGCGGCAAGGCTGCCCTGCGGATAATAGCGGCGCGGCTCGCGCTCGAACACGATGCCCGGCTCGCCGATCGCGTTCACCCGCTGGATCAATTCCGGCATCGCGTTGTGGCGAAGGTAGAAGAATGTGCGGTTCGAATGCAGGATCGCGCTATATTCCGCCTCGCTCCGCTCGGGCATCAGCGTGGCGAGCTGGGCGGCGATCAGATTGCGATCGCCGATAATCTTGTTTGGATGAACCCCGATCTTCCAGGCGTCGATCGTGCCCGCGAGCACCACGCCGTTGCGGTCCTGAATATCGGCGCGCGGTGGAATCAGCCCTTCGGCGCCGTTGGCCGCGCCGGAACGATCGGCGAAAATCGTCAGATAGGTAAGCCGCAGCCCGATCGCGGACGTGACGCCGACGAACATCAGCATCACCACCATCAGGCGAAAATGAACCTGCGCTACGCTTTGCTCGCGCTGGTTGCCGACACGCTGACGGGAAGGACGGGCAACGGCTGCGGTCACTGGTCTCCCGCGCTCCCGCGCTTTTCGCGCTGGGCTGCGGTTTGCAGGTCGCTCAGGAGATTGTCGTCAAGCAGCGCGGCCTGGCGCAGGCCGTTCGCCGGCGTCTCCCCGGCGGGCGCGACATAATTGGCATGACGCAGCATCGGCTGCGCCATGGGCGCAGGCGCCGAGACCGGAATGATCTGTGGCCTCGCCGGCGCGGCGACTTCGACCGGGGCTGACACCTCCTCGATCTTCGGGGCAGGCGCGGCGGGCGCCTCGAACCGGGCGAGCTGAACCTCGCCATGCAGATATTGGCCGGCGGCGGGCGCGGAGAGCGCGAGCACCTGGCTGTTCCACTGCTCGAGCACCGGCATGCGGCTGCGCGTGCCAAGCTCGGTCTGCAGCTTGCGAATATCGATCTTGGCCATGACGATCTGTCGATCGAGCTTTTCGGCGGCGGTGCGCTCGCTCGCCACCCGCTGCGACACCATATAGCAGCCCAGCGCCGCCACCGCGACGTAGCCGACCAGGCTTACCGAACGAAAACGCGTACTCATCATGGCCTTGTGCCCTTCACAGCAGAAGCAACTGGCGCGGCGGTGGTGCGCCGTGCCGATCTCAACGTCGCGGACCGCGCGCGCGGATTGCGCGCAACCTCACCCTCGCCCGCCTTGACTGGCTTGGCGACCGCCTCAAATGTCGGCTGCGGCGCGGAGGCGCGCGCGTCGGGGCGATGGCGCGATCCCGAAGGAACCGCGCCGCTCCGCGCACGCAGGAAATTCTTGACGATCCGATCCTCTAACGAATGGAAAGTGACGACGGAAAGCCGGCCGCTCGCGCCAAGCACACGCTCCGCCGCATCGAGCCCTTCGTTGAGCTCGTCGAGTTCGCGATTGAGGTGGATGCGGATCGCCTGGAAAGTGCGGGTGGCAGGATCCTTCTTGTCGCCAGGGCGATGGCCAAGCGCCTTGCGCACCACGGCCGCCAACTGGCCGGTACGCATGATCGGACGAGCAGTGACGATTGCCTTCGCAACCCTTCGAGCGCGCGGCTCCTCGCCCAGCGTATAGAGCACGTCGGCGATCTCTTCCTCATCGGCCTCGTTGACGAACTCGGCCGCCGTCATGCCGGATTGCGCCATGCGCATGTCGAGCGGGCCGTCGGCCTGGAACGAGAAGCCACGATCGGCGCGATCGAGCTGCATCGAAGAGACGCCGATATCAAGCACGACCCCGTCGACCGCATCGATGCCGCGCTCGGCCAGCGCCTCGTCCATTTCCGAAAAGCAGCGCTGCACCAGCATCAGCCTGCCGCCGCTTTCGGCGACCAGCGCCGCGCCTTCCGCGATCGCATCCGGATCGCGATCGAAGGCGATCACGCGTTCGGCGCCGGAGGCGAGGATCGCACGGCTATAGCCGCCCGCACCGAAGGTCCCGTCGACATGCGTCTCGCCTGGGCGAATGGCGAGCGAGGCGATCACCTCGTCGAGCAGCACCGGGACATGGCGCGGTTCGGCCTGGGTTACGGGGCTCACAGGCGGCCCTCCCGTTCGGCGATCAGCTCCTCAGCGAACTCGCGGACATCGGGGCGATCCGCGCAGTTAAGGGCGATCTCGGGACTCCAGATCTCGAACGTCTCGCCGGTGCCGAGGAACATCGCCGCATCAACGATCGCGGCGCGGCGGCGCAGGCCGGGGGGGAGAATGATTCGCCCGCTACCGTCGACGGCGATTTCCTCGGTGCTGCCAAACAGCGTGCCGGCATGGGCGAAGCGCGAATCGGTCGGGCGGTTGGCGGCGATATCCGCTTCCTGCTTGGCGCGCATGTCTCGATAGGCGAGCGCGAGATAGCTCTTCTCGAATCCACGCATGCACTGATCGCGCTCGTGGCGGGCGAGCATCAACGTCTTGGCATCAGGGGTCCGGGCGGTGATGATCTTGCGAATCGGAGCGGGCACCGAAACGCGACCCTTCGCATCCACGGTGTTCAGCCATTTGCCAGTGAAGAATTCGAATAATTCCACTGTCCGCCCCTTTGGGGCGCTCGGCCACCGTCCCCCGCCTGTCTCCTGCTAGCCCCCGACAGACATCCTCCGGCTGCTTTGCGCCAAGCATTGAAATACCAGTGACCTCATGCCTCAGCAATGCCTAATCATGCCTTAACATGGGTTTTTGCTGCCATTTTGTGGAAAATCTAGGTG
>CBFRWL010000166.1:0-5365 GCA_965727025.1 uncultured Sphingomonas sp. | reverse complement strand
CGAACCGGCGTATACGGATTTGCAGTCCGCTGCGTCACCACTCCGCCATCGGGCCATACCGGGCATTTCGGGAGTTCGCGGCTGCTAAACGAGAAACGGGCGGAGCGCAATGCGCTGATGCGCACGGGCGTTCATTCGGCGGCGGCGGAGCAATTGCCGCCGATGGGCAACCGGTCCAGGGCCGTGAGCAGTTGTTCGGGCTGGAACGGCTTGATCAGCACCTGAACATCCTGTGGGCATGACGAGGCGAGTTCTGCCTCGGCATATCCCGTAATGATGATGGCATGAAGTTCCGGAGTGAGTTCACGGGCCTGCCGGATCAGCTCCGCGCCCGAGAGCATCGGCATGGCATAGTCCGTCACCAGTACGTCATATCCCTGCGGTTCGCTCTTCAGTATCTCGAGAAGGGCCGGCGCATCCGAAGCCTGCGTAATGTTATGGCCGACATCCTCGAGATGGGCAGCAATCGCGGTCCGCGCGGCCTCATGATCATCGACAAGCAAGATGCGCAGTCCTGACGCGCGCGGATGAAGCGGAATCACCCGTCCCGCCTCCTCCTCGGGGCCTTGTACGTCCAGCGCATCCGCTCGCGGAAGCCATATCTCGATACGCGTCCCGCGGCCAACCTCGCTTTCGATGTGAAGCGCGCCGCCCGATTGCTTGGCGAAACCATAAGCCATCGATAGTCCGAGCCCGGTGCCCTTCCCGACCTCCTTGGTCGTAAAAAAGGGTTCGAGCACACGGTCGATCATGTCGGCGGCGATGCCGGTGCCCTCGTCGGCAACCGTCACCACCACATAATCGCCGGGGCTGAGACCGAGAGTTCCCGAACCCTCGACCGACCTGTTCTCGCTTGCGACCTCGATGACACCGCCCTCCGGCATGGCATCGCGCGCGTTGATGATCAGGTTCATGAGCGCAAGCTCGAGCTGGGATGCGTCGGCATAAGCAGGCCAGAGATCCGCGGCGTCGACCCAGTTCAGCTGTACCAAACCGCCAAGCGTATGGCTGAGCAGCTCACGCATGGTTTGAGCGAATGTGCGGATATCGATCGACGCGGGTTCGAGCTGCTGCCGACGGGCAAAGGCGAGCAGGCGGCTGATCAGCTCGGCACCCTGCTCCGCCGCGTGGCGCGTCATCGTGATGATCTTGCGATGGTCCTCCGTGAGCGGAAGCCGCCGCTCGATCAATCCGATGCCGCCCAGCACCGCCGCCAGCAGATTATTGAAATCATGCGCGATGCCGCCGGTGAGCTTGCCGATCGCGTCCATCTTCTGTGAATGCATGAGCTGCGCCTCAAGCGCTTTGCGTTCACTGATATCGAGCAGCGTTCCGGCAAACTGCACCGGCCTACCCTCTGAGTCGCGGATCAGCACCGCGTGATCGAGGAAATGCTTCCATTGCCCGTCGGCGCATTGCCAACGATATTCGAGGACCACGCCCTCCAAGGCCCGCCGCCGCTCGACGCCCTTGATAATCCGCTCGCGATCGTCCGGATGAAGCCGCTCCCGCCAAAGGTCGGGCGAGGCGACCACGTCGTCAAAGCTGTATCCGGTCAATGCCGTAAAGTTACCCGCCACGAATTGCGGAATTCTCGGCTCGGCATCGAGCGCCTCGATATAGAGCACGATCGGGAGCGACGCGATGATAACGGCCTGCCGTTGCTCGGCCAGCCGCAGCTCCTGTTCGATCCTCAGCTTTTCGGCGTTGGCCTTGAGCGCGGCATCCAGCAATTGCTGCTCGAGCATGGCATTGCGCTCGATCTCGCGCCGCATCTTGAACAGATCGACGAACACGGCGACCTTGGATTGCAACACGATGGGATCGACCGGCTTGAACACATAATCGACCGCGCCCATCGAATAGCCGCGCAGCAGATGCTCGCTTTCCTTGTTTATGGCCGAAAGGAAAACGATCGGGATCCGCCTGGTCTGCTCGCGTGCCCGGATCATCTGCGCGGTTTCGTAGCCATCCATGCCCGGCATGAAAACATCGAGCAGGATGACGGCGAACTCTCCCTTGAGCAGATGCCGCAAAGCTTCCTCGCCTGAGGTCGCCAGCACCACGTCGGCAAGATCTTCCAGCACCGTCTTGATCGCGAGCAGGTTGCGCTCGTCATCGTCGACGACGAGAATGCGGGCCCGCTCCGGTCCGGAGGAATCCATTTTCATCGTGAAGAGGGTGTCGGGCGGCACCAGCGACATACTTATTCCGCCGCCGTCTGCGCTAATTCAAGCGATGGCGCCGGTTCGCGCGAGCGACTGATCCACACGCGCAGCAGCGCCAGCAGCAATTCGACATCGACGGGTTTGGCGATATAATCCGACGCGCCGGCATCCAGGCATTTCTGGCGGTCGCCTTTCATGGCTTTTGCGGTGACGGCGACCAGCGGCACCTTTGCGATCGACGGGCGCGCCCGAATTTGCTGCATCGTCTCATAACCGTCCATCTCCGGCATCATGATGTCGATGAGAGCGACGTCGATGCGGGGTTGTTCCTCGAGAATGAGGATGCCGTCGCGCCCCCGTTCGGCGTGCAGGACTTCCACCCCATAGGCTTCGAGTACGCTGGTGAGCGAATAGATGTTCCGGATATCGTCATCGACGATCAGCACCTTCGCACCCTGCAGTTCGTCCGCGCCCTGCACGCGCTGCGCCGGAATGGCATCGTCATTGTCGTTGATCGGCCGGCGGCCGCGCCGGGTGACATAGGCCAGCCGTGGCGCAAGGTCATCGAGCCCGCTGACAATCACAATGTCCCTTCGGCCGCCAAATTCATTGGCTTCGGCAACAAGACTGGCTTCGTCATTGCCGTCGCTCAGGATCAGGATCGGCGGGCTCGGATCAGCCGCGTCGAGCCGGGCAAGCTCCCGCACCGCCTTGGCGCTATCGGCATAGGCCAGCAAGACCACATCGAACGAGGTCAGCGCGTCCTTATGTTTGGCGAGGCTTCCCGCGCTGACGATCTCCGCCTCGATCTGGCGCACGGTGGCGGCGGCGGCCTTGCGTGCGGCAGCGTCTCCAACGATCAGGATGCGGCGTTCGCGCCGATTGATATGCGCCAGGAGATTGCCGAACACATTGAGCAGGTCCGCATGCGATGCCGGTTTGGCAGTCACGCCGAAGGCGCCCATTCGCATGACCGAATCCGCCTGCTGCGCGCCCGAGATGACGTGAATGGGCAGATGCGATGTCTGCGGATCATGCTTGAGCAGATCGAGCAGCACGAAGCCGTCAATATCCGAGAGGCCGAGGTCAAGCGTGAGGGCATTGGGCTGGAGCTTGCGGGCCATGGCAAGCGTCCCTGCGCCAGCGATCGAAACGACTCCTTTGAGGCCTGCGTCGCGAGCGAGATCAAGCAGGATCGATGCGAAGGTCGGATCATCCTCCACGATCAGGACGAATGGATCATCGCCCAAATTATCGCGGTCGTCGCTGATTTCGAGATTGGTCGGAAGCGTGGACGCAATCGTGGCGCCGCCATTTTCGTAGCGCGGCTGGCTGGCTCCGCTCGGAACCGATGCCGGCACGCTGGCCTGCAATGGGATGAAGAGCGTGAAGGTCGAACCCTCGCCCGGCTTCGATCGCACCTGAAGCTCGCCGCCGAGCAGACGCGCAATTTCGCGGCTGATCGAAAGGCCAAGCCCGGTGCCGCCATATTTGCGGCTGGTCGTGCCGTCCGCCTGTTGGAAGGCTTCGAAGATCAGTTTCTGCTTGTCTTCTGGAATGCCGATGCCGGTGTCGGTGACGCTGATCTCGATCGCGCTGTCGATATTCTTGAGCACGGCGTGATTGGTGCTCCATCCGCTGCTTGCCGTGCGCACATTGAGCGTCACGCTGCCATGCGACGTGAATTTGAAGGCGTTGGACAGCAGGTTGAGCACGATCTGCTGGAGCCGCTTCTCGTCGGTGCGAATCGAGCCCGGCAGATGCGGATCGAACGCGACCTTGAACTCGAGCCCCTTGTCCGCCGCAAGCTGGCGGAAGGTCCGTTCCATATGCTGCCCGAGCCCAGCCATCGACATGTCACCGAGTTCGATCGAGACCGTGCCCGATTCGATCTTGGAGAGATCGAGAATGTCGTTGATCAGGCTGAGCAGATCCGATCCCGCCGAGTGGATCGTGCGGGCGAACTCGGTCTGTTTCTCGTTGAGATTGCCCTGCGGATTATCCGCGAGCAGCTTGGAAAGCAGCAGCAGCGAGTTCAACGGCGTCCGCAGCTCGTGCGACATGTTGGCGAGGAATTCGGACTTGTATTTGGAGGTGAGCGCAAGCTGTTCGGCCTTCTCCTCCACCGCGCGGCGCGCCATCTCGATTTCGATGTTCTTGCCTTCCACCTGCTTCTTTTCGTTCTCCAGAAGCTGCGCCTTTTCCTGAAGCTCCTCGTTGGTGTTGTGGAGTTCTTCCTGCTTGGTGGTGAGTTCGGTCTGGCGCGCCTGCAGCTCCTGCGTGAGGAGCTGGGACTGTTTGAGCAGCCCCTCGGTACGCATCGTGGCCGCGATCGTGTTGAGCACGATGCCGACCGATTCCATGAGCTGGTCGAGGAAGCTCTGGTGAGTCTCGTTGAACTCGCTGAACGACGCGAGCTCGATCACCGCTTTCACGTCATCCTCGAACAGCGCCGGCATGATCACGACGTTGGCCGGCGAAGCATCGCCCAGCCCGGAGCCGATCTTGATGAAATCAGGCGGCACATTCTCCATCAGCATGGCGCGGCGATCAGCCGCGCATTGGCCGATCAACCCCTCGCGAAGCTTGAAGGTCGGCTTGAGCTGATCGCGATTTTCGGCGCCATAGCTCGCCACCAGATCGAGGACGGTATCGTTCTCCTCGCGCCGGGTGACGTAGAACACGCCATATTGGGCGTTCACCAGCGGCGCGAGCTCGGACATGATCAGGTTCGAAACCGTGGTAAGATCGCGCTCGCCCTGAAGCATGCGGCTGAAGCGGGCGAGGTTGGTCTTGAGCCAATCCTGCTCGGCGTTTTTCAGCGTCTGATCCTTCAGATTGCGGATCATCTCGTTGATATTGTCCTTGAGCGCGGCCATTTCGCCCGAGGCTTCCACCGCGATCGAGCGGGTCAGGTCGCCCTTGGTGACGGCCGTCGCCACGTCGGCGATCGAGCGCACCTGGTTGGTCAGGTTGGCGGCAAGCTGGTTCACGTTATCGGTAAGGTCGCGCCACAGGCCGGCAGCGCCTGGCACGCGCGCCTGGCCGCCCAGCCTGCCCTCGATGCCCACTTCGCGTGCCATGTTGGTCACCTGGTCGCCGAAGGTGGAGAGCGTATCGATCATGAAGTTGATGGTCTCGGCCAGCGCGGCGATCTCGCCCTTGGCATCCACCGTCAGCTTCCGCTTGAGATTGCC
>CBFRWL010000165.1:0-5426 GCA_965727025.1 uncultured Sphingomonas sp. | reverse complement strand
TTGCCCGAGACATTGATCGAAGCCGAGCTGTTCGGCCACGAAGCGGGCGCTTTCACGGGCGCAACCAGGTCGCGCATGGGCCGCTTCGAAGAGGCCGATGGGGGCACGCTGTTCCTTGATGAACTCGCGACTTTATCGGCCGCCGCACAGGAGCGGCTGCTGCGCGCGGTCGAATATGGCGAAGTGACGCGGATCGGCTCGAATCAGGTCATCACCATCGATGTCCGCATCGTCGCGGCGACCAACGAGCATCTGCCCGCGCTCGTGGAGGCGGGGCGTTTTCGGGCGGACCTGCTCGACCGGCTGTCCTTCGAAGTCATCACCCTGCCGCCGTTGCGTGCGCGGGAAGGGGACGTGGCCGTGCTTGCCGATTATTTCGGGCGGCGAATGGCGGCGGAGCTCGAATGGCTCGAATGGCCGGGGTTCAGCACGGATGCTCTGGAGGTACTGGAGGGCTACGACTGGCCTGGCAATGTCCGCGAGCTGCGCAATGTCGTCGAACGGGCAGTCTATCGTTGGGGCAATCCGCAGCGTGCAGTAGCGGCGATCGATTTCGATCCATTCGCTTCGCCATGGCGCCCTGCTGCCCCATCAAAGGGTATTGAGCATCTCAGTCGTAAGGAAGATCTACAGGTGCCTGCACCGGATGGTGTCGAGATGCGTGAAGTTGCGTTCGATCTCGGCTTCCGTGCGGCCTGCCTGGCTTACGAAAAACATCTGCTGGAAAATGCGCTGGATCGCTGTCGTCATAATCAGCGGCGGACCGCCGCGATGCTCAAGCTGAGCTATGACCAGCTGCGCCATGCCCTGCGCCGCCACGATCTGCTCGAACGGGCGGCGCAGGAACAATAGCTAGCGAAAGGCTACCATGCAAAGCAGCATGGGGATCGAAAGCAGCGTGTTGGTGCGCGAAAAAATCATCGCGCGCTTGGCCGCTGCAGCCTTCGTCGCGTCGTCGGCTTCGACCAACCCGAGCACACGCTTTTGCGCCGGCCAGATGATGAACCAGACGTTGAACGCCATGATCAACCCAAGCCACATGCCGATACCGATCAGCCGAGCTTCCGGGGCGAAGGTCAGAGCCTGGGTCAGCTCGCCATAGAGATAGGCGAGGATGAGCCCGGTCAACACAGTGAAGGCAGCGCCCCAGCGGAAAAAGAAGAGCGCCTGTGGCGCGATATATTTGGAGACGCCGGGTTTCAATTCCGCCGGAATTTTCGGCATGGTCGGTATCTGGACGAAGTTGAAATAATAGAGATGCCCAATCCACACGACCGCGAAGAACACATGAAGCCATTGGAAGACGCCGAGCGCTGCGCTCGCCGGCGCGTAATAGGGCGCGAACATGAGGCCGACGGCGAGCACGAGGCCTACAATCAGCACCAGATGAAGATTTCCGAAGAATTTATCCATTCGATATTTCTCCCCCGTCTAATCGCCCCAAGCGGGCGTTGCGTGCGAAAGTGAGCTTAACCGGCACTTCTCCCTTTGTCACACATTAAGAACGCGTTGCCGCAATGCAGCAAAATTGGTCTCCGGCTTGGCGCGGTCGCGGACCTACATCGCCGCCGGGCCGTTTCGTGTCCATCCTATCTCTTTAGCTTCAGGAGCTTATCATGGCGTTTGCTTTACCCGAACTTCCCTTTGCCAAGGACGCGTTGCAGCCGCACATGTCGGCTGAAACCTTGGAGTTTCACCACGGCAAACACCACAAGGCCTATGTCGACAAGGTCAACGGATGGATCGATGAGAAGGGGCTCGCCGGCAGATCGCTGGTCGAGGTGATCAAGCTCGCGAAGGACAAGGGCGACAAGGGCCTGTTCAACAACGCCGCGCAGGTCTGGAACCATAGTTTCTTCTGGAATTGCCTTGCCGCGCCCGGTCAAAAGCCGTCGGGCCAGCTTGCTTCGAAGATCGATGAGGCGTTCGGCTCGACCGACGCGCTGCTCAAGAAGCTGGGCGAAGAAGCCATCGGGCATTTTGCGAGCGGCTGGGCCTGGCTGGTGCTGGAAGGCGGACAGCTCAAGGTCACCTCCTATCATGATGCTGATACGCCGGTCGTCTATGATGACGTGAAGCCGCTGCTCACCCTCGATGTGTGGGAGCATGCTTATTATATCGACTATCGCAACGCGCGACCCAAGTTCGCCGAGACCGTCCTGGGCAACATCATCAATTGGGATTTTGTCGCGCAGAACCTCGATGGTGACGGCGTAGCGCGCGCTGACCAGCAACAGGAGCTGGTCGCGGCCTAGGCGGTTGATCGTCGATTGAAAAGACGGCTAAAGCTCCCGGCCGTCGGCCGGGAGCAACAGCAATGACAGAAAAACGTTCGATCGCAGGAACGCCGGTCAAGCCGATCGGCCTTGGCTGCATGTCACTTTCCTGGGCCTATGGGCCGCCTTCCTCGGACGCCGAGGCGGAGCGGATCCTGCACCGCGCGCTCGATCTCGGCTATGACCATCTCGATACCGCACGCATTTATGGTAACGGCCACAATGAGGAGATCATCGGCCGATATTTGTCGGGGCGGCGCAACGCCTTCTTCCTGGCATCCAAGACCGGGATTATCGTCGACGGCGACCAGCGGCGGATTGATTGCCGTCCGGAAACGATCCGCGCCGCACTCGAGAAGAGTTTGAGCCTGCTGCGGACGAACGTCATCGATCTCTACTATCTTCATCGTCCCGATCCCAATGTTCCGATCGAGGATTCAGCGGGCGAGCTCGCAAGGCTGATCCAGGAGGGCAAGATCCGGAGCTATGGGCTTTCGGAGATGTCCGCCGAAACGCTGCGGCGCGCTGCCAGGGTTCATCCGGTCGCGGCGATGCAGACCGAATATTCGCCGTGGACGCGCAATCCCGAGATCGCCGTTCTGGAGGCGTGCCGCGAACTTGGCACTTGCTTCGTGGCGTTCTCCCCGGTCGGCCGTGGAGCGCTGGCGGGCGGTGTCCGTGATCCGGCGCAATTGGTTTCCGGTGACATTCGGGCGACGATGCCGCGATTTCAGCCGGACAACTGGCCAGTCAATGCCGCGTTGATCGCCCGGTTCGAGACCATCGCTCGCGAGAATGGCGTGACGCCCGCGCAGTTGTCGCTTGCCTGGACCGTGGCGCGCGGGCCGCATGTCGTGGCGATCCCCGGCACGGCCGATATCGCACATCTCGAGGAAAATATCGCACGCTGGGATTGGCGCATTCCGGATGAGGTCGCGGCGCGCGTCGATGCGCTGTTCACGCCCGATGCCGTTGCCGGGAACCGCTATGGTGAGCAGATGCGCAACACGGTCACCACCGAGGAGTTTGCTTGAGGCGGGGCTCTAGCCCTGCGGCGGCATATCCACGTCGGTCTTGTCGAGATTGAGCCCGTGCCGGTTCAGCATCGGCAGGTTGGCAAGCGCAAACAGGATAGTGGCCGGTAGCGCGCCCCACAGCTTGTAGCCGAGCCAGAATTCGGTCGACATCGTCCGCCAGACCAGTTCGTTGCTCGCGGCCAGGACGAGGAAGAAGATCGCCCAATTGCGCGAGAGCAGCGTCCAGCCACGCTCGCTCAAGCCGGGATAGGCGTGCCCCAGCACCAGCTTGAGCGTCGGCTTGCGCGTCCACAGCCCGAACAGAAGAATACCAGCCACCATCAGATAATAAAGCGTGGGCTTCACCTTGATGAAGCTTTCGTCGTGCAGCCAGATGGTCAGACCGCCAAAGCCGAGCACCATCACGCCCGAGAATAGCAGCATGGCCGAAACCTTGCCCGTCTTCATGACCGAAACGATCATGGCAAAGGCGGTCGCCGCCATGAACATTCCTGTGGCCAGGAACACATTCTTGCCGGTGAAATAGAAGGCCGCGAAGAATATGAGCAGCGGCCCAAGATCGAGCGCAAGCCGCAAGCCGGGGCTGATATCGCTCTTGATGGTGTCGTTCATCAATTCCGTTCCTTGATCGCCGCCACGCCGGCGATCGCGCGTGCCACTTCGCGCGGATCGAACGGACGAAGGTCGTCGAGCGTTTCACCCACGCCGATCGCATGGATCGGCAGGTCGAATTTTTCCGCAGCCGCCACCAGCACGCCCCCGCGCGCCGTGCCGTCGAGCTTGGTCATGACGAGACCCGTCACGCCCGCGCTCTCCTTGAAAACCTCGATTTGGTTGAGCGCGTTCTGGCCGGTCGTGGCGTCGAGCACGAGCACGACGTCATGCGGCGCAGCCGGGTTGAGGCGGCCGAGCACGCGCCGGATCTTGGCAAGCTCGTCCATCAATCCGGCCTTGTTCTGAAGCCGGCCGGCTGTGTCCACGATCAGCGCGTCGATGCCTTTGGCAGTCCCTTGCTTGACGCCTTCGAACACGAGGCTTGCCGCATCGCCACCTTCGCTGCCCGCAATGATCGGCACCCCGATCCGCTCCGCCCAGACCTTGAGCTGGCCGATTGCGGCGGCGCGAAACGTATCGCCCGCCACCAGCATCACGCTATAATCCTGCTCCTGAAGCAGATGAGCGAGCTTGGCGATGGTGGTTGTCTTGCCTGATCCGTTCACGCCAATGACGAGGATCACCTGCGGGCGCGGAAAGGCTTCGATTTCCAGAGGCTTGGCGGCGGGTTCTAAGATTTTTGCGATCTCGTCGGCGACGATTTCCCGCACCGCCGCTTCGCTTAGCCCGCGTTCGTAGCGTTCGCCGGCCAGCCGCTGCCGGATGCGCGCCGCCGTCGAAGGTCCGAGATCGGATGCAATCAGCGCCTCCTCGATCTCGTCGAGGGTTTCTCGATCGAGGGTCGCCTTGGTGAAAAGGCCGGTGAGATTTTCCCCGAGCCGGTCCGACGTCTTGCGGAAGCCGCCGAACAGCTTCTCCTGCCAGCTTGGTTCGTTCATGCCGGCTCTCCGATCAACACGTCGCCATCGGTGGCTGTGATGCGGGTGCTCATGATGGCGCCGATCCTGGCGGGAAAACCGTCCACTCCCGCGCGGGCGGAGGGCTCTTCATGCGCCGCCATCCTGTCGCCAAGCTGCACCAGCGCGAAATTGCCGGCATGGCCCCGGCGATTGCGTTCGACGAGCACCTGTTGGACCGTTCCCACCAACGCATTCAGCCATTGCGCTCTGCGCCGGTTGGCTGCCTCTCGAAGCAGGCCGGCCCGCTCCTTGACGATCTTGGGGTTGACCTGCGGCATCCGTGCAGCCGGGGTGCCGGCACGGGGGCTGTATGGAAAGATATGGCCATGCACGATGTCGCAATCGTCGATCAGGGCCAGCGTATTTGCGAACATCGCGTCATCCTCGGTCGGAAAGCCCGCGATGATGTCGGCCCCTATCGCAAGCTCGGGCCGTGCCAGCTTCAGCCTCTCGACAATCCGAACGGCGTCCGCGCGTTGATGCCGCCGCTTCATGCGCTTGAGCACCATGTCGTCACCCGCCTGCAGCGACAGATGAAG
>CBFRWL010000164.1:0-5486 GCA_965727025.1 uncultured Sphingomonas sp. | reverse complement strand
GGTGAGAACTTCTTCCAGACATGTTCGCCGCTATCGGCGAAGCCGGGACCCGGGAAATTATATGTGCAGGTCCCCAGATCGTAAGCGCAGCGCGAGGAGAGCGCGTTGAACGTGGCAACCTTCGCCTCCTTTTTTTCCCAGGAGAAGCGCCCGCCAGCGATAAACGAAAAACTGTCGGTGAGGTGGTACTGACCCTGCCCGAAGAACGCAAAGCTGTGCTGGTTGATGAGACCGCCCAGCGAGCTGGGGGCGGGAAGCGTCGCGAGCGTTCGCTCCTCAATGTACATATATTTCTGCTGGAAATAATATCCGCCGATCGTCAGATCGAAGCGACCGAATGTCCCGGCGTAGCGAAGTTCTTCGCTGAACTGATGCTGCTTCAACGCGTGACGGACGTGGTAAAATGTTGACGGGCTGCCGTCGAGATCTTCACTCGCGAGATTGTCGAGCCTGCGCCATCCCGCGACGTTCGTGATGATTCCATCGCCAAATGGCACCCGCAGGTTCGTTTCCGACGTGACTGATTCCGATTGAAGGTCGGACATACCGGGAAAGTTGCTGACGGGGTGAAGCCCGCTCGTATAGGCGGGATTGGTCACAACTGCGCCGTCGCCATCCTCCGACAGTCTCTCGTAGATTAATGTCGTGTCAAAGCTGGAGGTGGGCTGATAAACGATTGTGGGCCGAATGAAGCTGGTGTTGCGCTTGCCGACCGAACGGTGAACGGTTGGATCGTAAAAATACCCCTCGTCATGCGAGGCGTAGCCGGCAATCTTGGCCCGCAGCGTGTCGGTCAACGGGCCCTCTACGCTGACGCCGGCGGTGTAGAGTGGACCGCTTTCAAAATCGACCTTGCCGTTGATCTGGAAGACATTGCCCGGTCGACGAGTCCGGATGCTGACCGCGCCGCCGGTCGTGTTGCGACCAAAGAGCGTACCCTGCGGACCGCGCAGCACTTCGATGCTGTCGATGTCGAAAAGGTCCAGCACGACGCCGGAAGTCTGGCCGAGATACACGCCATCCACAAAGACGCCCACCGCAGGCTCGACCGAAGGGATGGAACTGTTGATACCGAAACCGCGGATTTCGAAGTTCGCGAAGCCCGGTATCGTGTTGATGGAAGATAAGGAAACGTTTGGGATAGATGAGCTGAGCGATGCGAGATCCCGGACATGCATGTCTTCAATTGATTTGCTGTTCAGAGCCGTGATGGCGATCGGCACCTTCTGCGCCGCTTCAGCGACACCGCGCTTTTGCGCGGTCACGACGATATCCGCTATCGTTCCAACATCACTTGCGGGCTCGTGTGATGCAGTGCCGGTCGGCGACGCCTGCGGATCCGAAGACATCGCTTGTGCGCAAGCCGGACTGGATGCCGCCAACGCCATCGCTGCACACCCGGCCAGATAGGCCGAACGGGCCATAGAGCCACTTCCGATCATAAATTTCCTCCCCCTACTCAAAGTCCGTCCGGTCGGACTATTTTTAGTCACCAACCATGCTGCCAGCTCTCCCGCAGGGGAGCACAAAATTGCCGATGTCGAACTTCGACATATTTGGCCAAGGTTCGCGATTTCTTCAAATACCGATTGAGAGGGTCTAGTGATAGCTTGAAGGTATCGACTTTAATCAGCTCGCGACACTCAAACTCCTATGAGCGAATACGGGAGGAGGTTAAAACCGGCGCTGCAAACCACGAAAATGTAAGAGGGTGCGGCAACTGCTCCGGCCGCACAATGGGGAAGAGGAGGCTTCGCCGGCGCGCGCTCTTGCTGCCGCGGGCGGATGCATGTTCTAGGATATTGATTACCGCTTCAACGCCGCGAAAAAGAGCGAACTCGTCGCTATTCGTACTTCGCTGTGCAGCGGCCAAGGCAGTGTTGAGTCCAAAGTTGGCGAGAAGGCGACCGCGCTGCTGCCGAACGCGATGTGGGTCGATGCGGTGGAAAGCCCGATCTGATCATCTTCGTAACGGATGACGACGATAAGGATCTCGGGCAGGACGACACTCGCGCTGAGGACGATCGCGAAGCCCCTTCGGCGACGAGCAACCGATCGAAGATCAGAAGCCTAAGCGCAATGAGATAAACCGTCACGCGCTGCGGCTTCTCGCGAGCAGTGGTCGAGGAGGAACTTTGATGCTTAGCCGCTGATAAAGACCCTTTCGACCGAGATCTGAACAAGTCGGGTCTGACTCAACGATAGGCAGGGAAATTTTGAAACCGTGCTTGGCACGTTCGATACGTTTTTGCTCGGCGTCCAAATCTTAAAGTATTTCGGCCTTACCGTCGTGGATTTACCATCCACTGACATGATGCAATGGGTCAAAACCCCTCAAGGGGTCTCAGGCACCTCGACACTGTGCCCCTCTCTCAAGAACATCTGAGCTACATTTCCGCATAGAGGCCCTGGCCTGAAACCGGCATGTTGGCCGTTAGGATCGACCCAGACGAAGATTCGGTGATGTATAGGGTCTTCCTGTCATTGCCACCATAAACCATGTTCGACACTGACAGACCGTGCTCGCTGACAACGCGGTAAAGTGGCTCGCCGAGAGGCGAGAAAAGCCAGACGCATCCCATGCCCGTATGCGCGACAGCAAGATTACCCGCCTCGTCGACCGCCATTCCGTCAGGTCCGACACCGCCCGACATCTGGACGAAAACACCCGTGGTTCCGACTCTGCTATTGGGCGCGATTCCCGGTGGCGCGGTCAGCGGTACCTTCCAGACATTGTTGGTGCGGGTAAGGGCTACATAAAGAAACTTTTCGTCGGGTGAGAGGACGAGTCCGTTTGGACTAGGAAGGTTTTCAAGGAGGATCGTCCATTCCCCATCGGGCCCGACTTTCACGACCCGACCGTTAGGCCGGACGATGTCGCTGTTGCCCTGGTCGGTAAAATAGATGTCTCCATTGCTGGCGAACGTCAGATCGTTCGGCCCATGCAGTCCCTCGTTCATGAGACGGGTCAGGAACGGTTCAACTTTTCCAACCTTCGGATCGACGAACATAATCCCGTTCCGGTAGTCGGCGATGAAAATGCGGCCGTCGCGATGGATTTTCAGACCATTGGGATGACCATCATATTCGACCAGCAGCGAGATCGTTCCGTCGGGCGTCATGCGAAAGATGCGGCCTCCCGGGATGTCCACGAAATACAGAGTTCCGTCGCGCGCGAGCGCGGGCCCTTCGATATAAATCGGCCGACCCTCATAGCGGTCGCACTGCCTGCCATGAACATGAAAGCTTTCCGGAACTCGCCCGACAAGCGTGGTTTTGATAACAGGTGGCGCTGCGAACATTATTTGCCTCCCAACCTTTTAAAAAGGGTCCGAGATGAGGGGCAGGCCCTCACGAATTGGTGCGCGAATGGGGTTTTAGAACAAGCGCTCGACCGCGTTCGCCCTAGCTTTGGCGGCCTCCATGACGAAACCGTGGTCATTTCCTCCTACCACCAGCTTCGCACCCAACGCGATATATCGAGGCGCGATCACGTCGTCGTAGACGCCGCCCATGCCCAAATATCTCCCGTGCTTCCGGCATGCCTCGGCGACGCGGCCAAACGCAGTCAGAAGAGCAGGAGAATCGTATTTGCCTGCCTCTCCCAGACTGATGCTGAGGTCCGCGAGCCCGACGAAGATCGCGTCGATGCCGAACGTGCTGGCGATCTCTTCGGCATTATCGATCCCCTTTTGAGTTTCAATCAGAGCCATGATGAGCGTATTCGCTTCGATTTCCCGGATTGCCTGCTGGGGAGAAGGAGCCAGAAAGCCATGATGCGCTCCAACTCCGCCCCAGCCTCGACGGCCGAGCGGCGGAAAGCGTAGGGCTTCGACGATGTGCCGTGCGTCCGCGGCGGTTTCGATCATCGGGACGATAATTCCTTGCGCTCCGTTGTCGAGCGCCCGTGTGGCTTCCTCAAGCGAAGTCTTGTTGACGCGCACAACCGGCGAAATACCAGCGGATAGGGCTACTGCACACAATTGCGCGACCTGGGCCGTCGTAGCTGGGCCATGTTCGGTATCGATCGAAAGCCAGTGATAGCCGCTGGCTCGCGCCATTTGCGGGGCGGCAGCCGTTACCAGATGGAAGATGCCGAAGCCCAGCGCGTGCTGATCTGACCGCAGACGCTCCAGCATCGCACTAGAAATGATCGCCATCCCGTCCTCGCCCATCCCGATTCGGCTTCTCATTCCTCTTTTCATGTCTGGAGACGATAGATTCAAATATCGATTGAAGAGCTTGTGTGATATTCCATCGGTATCAGGAGAAGTTCGATGGAGCTGCGACACCTTCGCTATTTCGTGGCGGTGGCCGAGGAATTGAGTTTCCGCCGGGCCGCACGCCGGCTGAATATCAGTCAGCCGCCACTCAGCCTTCAAATACGGCAGCTAGAGGAGGAAGTCGGCGGTCGCTTGTTTGATCGCAGCCAGCAGCGGGTCGCTTTGACGACGACGGGCCGTCTTTTCCTTGGCCACGCCCGATTGATTCTCGGAGAGGTCACGGCCGCGAAGTTCGCGGTATCGCTGGCTGAGACGGGTGAAGGCGGTGAGTTGCGCATAGGGTTTACCGGGTCCGCAGAATTTCAACCTTTCATGTCACGGACGATCAGAGCGTTGCGCGAACTTTATCCATCGATCGAGCTCACCTTGTGCGAAATGTCTTCGACTCACCAGCTTGAGGCGCTTGAGCGGCGCGATCTCGATCTGGGCTTTTGCCGGGCATTCATCGCGAACGCGGGGCGGATCGAAATACTGAAGACATTTCGCGACAACCTTGTCGCCGTCGTGCCGGATGGATCGCCCTTAGCCCAACGCGCCGGAGTATCGATCCTCGATCTGCGCGACGAAGCCTTTGTCGCCTTGTCACAGGCAAGCGGCGCTGGGCTTAGAAATTACTTCCTCGATCTCTGCATGGCCAAAGGTTTTACCCCTCGGATCACGCAGGAGGCGCGAGAGCTGACAACGCTAATCGCGCTTGCCGCAGCTGGATTGGGAGTCGCGATCGTTCCAAGCGCGATGCGTTGTGTGGCCATGCCCGGCGCCCACTTCGTGTCGATCACCGACAAGGACGCCCAGCCTCCCTTGCATCTCGTCCACAATAAGGATGATGGCAGCAAGGTGAAGCAACGGTTTGTCGATGCACTCAACGTATCCGGGTAGCACGATGCCAAGGCCCCGGAACTCTTCGCCTTCTCCGGTGTCTTTTGAGGCTGCTTATTACAGGGCGTTCATCGTCAGGAGGTCGTAGGTCGCGCAGAGATCGCCGGCGCTGTCAGTGATGCGCACCGTCCAGCGAACCTCGCCATATTGGTCGTTGCGCTGGGTCTTGGGGGCCGCCGGTCGCCTCGCCGTCGCATCTGGCCTTTTCTACCCCGTCGATCGGGTGAAATCAGACTAGAAGGTAGCCAGGCGCCGGGCCGACTGGGCAACCAGTTCGCTCAGCGTGCCGTGCTACAGCGCGACCGCTTGCCTACGTTCACTCAG
>CBFRWL010000163.1:0-5486 GCA_965727025.1 uncultured Sphingomonas sp. | reverse complement strand
TCTGCACTGGTTTCGAATGTCACCAGCGTCGATCCGATCGGGATGACATCGCCCACATCGCCGGCCAGCGCGACCACCGTGCCGGCCACCGGCGAGGTCATCTCGATGGTCGCCTTGTCGGTCATCATGTCCGCAATCGGCTGGTCTTCATCGACAACGTCGCCGACCTTGATGTGCCAGGCCACGATCTCTGCCTCGGCGACGCCTTCGCCGATATCGGGCAGCCGGAAGGGATAGGTCGCCACGCTCAAGCCTCCATCAACTTCTTATATGCCTGCGTCAGCCGCACCGGCCCGGGGAAATAGGCCCACTCAAGCGCATGCGGATAGGGCGTGTCCCATCCGGTGACGCGCTGCACAGGCGCCTCCAGCGCATAAAAACAGCGCTCTTGAATCTCGGCTGCAATTTCAGCGCCGAACCCGCCGGTTCGAGTGGCCTCGTGCACGACCATGCATCGGCCGGTCTTTTCGACTGACGCCGTGATTGTATCGATATCGAGCGGCACGAGCGTGCGAAGGTCGATGATCTCGGCATCGATGCCATTCTCCTCGGCGAAGGCGGCCACGACATGCACCATCGTGCCGTAAGCGATGATGGTGAGGTCTTCGCCTTCGCGGACAATCGCTGCCTTGCCCAGCGGCACCACATAATGACCGTCCGGCACGTCGCTGGCCGGATGCTGCGCCCAGCTCTTCACGGGCCGGTCATAGTGGCCGTCGAACGGGCCATTGTAGATTCGCTTGGGCTCCAGGAAGATCACTGGATCATTGTCCTCGATCGAAGCGATGAGCAGGCCCTTGGCGTCATAGGGCGTCGAGGGAATGACCGTTTTCAGGCCTGCCACGTGCGTGAAGATGCCTTCCGGCGACTGGCTGTGCGTCTGCCCCCCAAAAATGCCCCCGCCCATGGGCGATCGCACGGTCAAAGGCGCGGTGAAGTCGCCCGCACTGCGATAGCGCAGCCGCGCCGCTTCGGACACGAGCTGGTCGAAGGCCGGGTAGATATAGTCAGCGAACTGGATCTCCGGCACCGGCCTTAGCCCGTAAGCCGCCATGCCGACGGCTACGCCGATAATGCCACCCTCGTTGATCGGCGTATCGAACACCCGGGTCTTGCCATATTTGGCCTGCAACCCCTGCGTCGCTTTGAACACGCCACCAAAATAGCCCACATCCTCGCCCAATACGACGACATCGGGGTCGCGGCTCATCATCACATCGAGCGCGCTGTTGATGGCCTGCAGCATGGTCATGCTGGTCATAGCTTGAACCCCGCTGCTTCGCGCTCGGCGATCATCTGGTCGCGCTGTTCCCTCAGATGCGCGGGCAACTCTTCGAAAACATCCTCGAACATGGTCTCGAAGCTGTGATGCCGCAGCCCGTCACCAAGCACGCCCTTGGCTTCCGCCTCGCGGGCGATCTCACGCACCGTCGCGACGCATTCCTTTTCCAGCGCCTCGTGGCGCTCGTCATCCCATTCGCCCATCATGATCAGATGTTGCTTGAGCCGAACGATCGGATCGCCGAGCGGCCAGAGCGTGCGTTCCTCCGCAGCGCGGTACCGCGACGGATCGTCGGAAGTGGAATGCCCCTCGGCCCGATAGGTGAAATGCTCGATCAGGGTCGGGCCGTGGCCGGCGCGGGCACGCTCCGCCGCCCATTCGGTTGCCGCATAGACTGCGAGAATGTCGTTCCCGTCGACGCGGAGACCGGCAATCCCATAGCCGATCGCGCGCGCCGCGAAGGTCGTCGATTCGGCGCCCGCAAAACCGGAAAAGGATGAAATGGCCCATTGGTTGTTGATGATGTTGAGAACCACCGGCGCCCGGTAGACGGCAGCGAAAGTGAGCGCCGAGTGGAAGTCGCCCTCGGCCGTCGACCCCTCGCCACACCAGGCCGCGGCGATCCGCGTGTCGCCCTTGATCGCGCTCCCCATCGCCCAGCCAACCGCCTGCGGATATTGGGTCGTGAGATTGCCGGAAATCGAAAAGAAGCTCTTCTCGGCCGCGGAATACATCACCGGAAGCTGTCGGCCCTTCAGATGATCGCCGCTGTTGCTGTAGATCTGGCACATCATCTCGATCAGCGGATAACCGCGCGCAATCAGCAGGCCCTGCTGCCGGTAGCTTGGGAAACACATATCGTCGTCATGAAGTGCATGGGCAGCGCCGATCGAGGTCGCTTCCTCGCCGGTACTCTTCATGTAAAAGCTGGTCTTGCCTTGCCGCTGGGCACGGAAGAAGCGGTCATCGAAAACGCGGAGCAGTACCATTTGCCGCAGCATGTTCCGCAGCCGATCCGACGAAAGACTTGGGGCCCAGGGGCCGACGGCCCTGCCCGCATCGTCGAGCACGCGGATCATTTCATATGCGAAGCCGGAAATTTCCCGCGCGCCGGCGCTGATATCAGGACGTGCTTGCGCGCCTGCTACCGGCACGGCGAAGTCCGTGAAATCCACTGCATCGCCCGGCCGGAAACGCGGTTCGGGCACGTGCAGGGAAAGCCGCGGTAGATTGCGCCCACGCCCGCCAATGTCTTCCATCATCCCACCCACTTTCAGCGCGTTGCGGTCGCGCAATAAAATTATAATGGCAGTAATACTGACCTATTTCAAGGCCTACATTCCCATTCGTTACAAGAACGCCGACCGTCGCGAGGCGATGCACTATCGCCTTCGTCCAATTGTCTCATATAACGCCTCCCATGGCGCCGCGTCCAAGCTATGACCTGTTGATCATTGGGGGCGGGATCAACGGTGCGGGCATCGCGCGCGACGCGGCGGGGCGCGGGCTCAAGGTGCTGCTGGTCGAGCAGGACGATCTTGCCGCGCACACGTCCTCGGCGAGCACCAAGCTGATTCACGGCGGGCTGCGCTACCTGGAGACCTATAATTTTCGCCTGGTGCGAGAGGCCTTGAAGGAGCGGGAAAAGATCCTCCGGATCGCCCCGCACATCTCCAAGGCTATGACCTTCATCCTGCCGATCGCGCCACATAGCCGGCCCTTCTGGATGATCTCGATCGGCCTTCTGCTTTACGATGCGCTCGGCGGCAGAGGTCGCCTGCCGAAGTCGCATACCGTCCGGCTCGATCCAGCAGCCTATGGTTTCGGCCTCAATCCCACCCTTATCCATGGTTTCAGCTATGCCGATGGCTGGGTCGATGACGCCCGCCTGGTTGTTCTCAATGCGATCGATGCACGAATGCACGAGGCTGATATCCGCACGCGCACGCGCTTTGTGGGTGCGGATCGGGCCGGCTCCGCCTGGGTAGCGCAGATTGCCGAGCGCGGAGCGATTCGCGAGGTTCTCGCGCGGGTTATCGTGAACGCCGCCGGCCCCTGGGTCGATCAGGTTCTGCGCAACCTCGGCGCCGCATTGCGGCGACGTCCGCCTCGCTTGGTCAAGGGCAGCCACATCATCGTGCCCCGCATTCACAATCGCGAGCACGCCTATATCCTGCAAAATCCCGACGGCCGCGTCCTGTTCGTGATCCCTTATGAGCGCGATTTCAGCCTGATCGGCACCACGGATGTCGAGTGGAAAGGCGATCCCGCAGCGCCACGGATCGATTCGGCGGAGATCGACTATCTCTGCCGGACAGTCAGCCATTGGCTGGCCAAACCGATCACGCCTGCCGATGTCCTGCACAGCTATTCCGGCATTCGCGCGCTCTATGACGATGGCGCAAAAAGCGCGTCCAAAGTTACGCGCGATTATGTGCTTGCACTGGATGAAAAGGAGGGGCTCGCCAGCCTTTCCATCTTCGGCGGCAAGATCACCACCTATCGACGGCTGGCCGAACACGCCCTCGCCAAGCTCAAGCCATATCTTCCTTCGTTTGGTCCCGAATGGACTGACAAAACGCCCCTCCCCGGCGGCGATTTCAAGGACTTCGAGCTGTTGATGGACGATGCGCGCGCCCGCTGGCCCTTTCTGGCGCCGGACGTGATCGAGCGGCTCGGCCATGCCTATGGCCGACGGATGACGATGATCCTCGGCGACGCAACGAACATCGATCAGCTTGGCATGAACTACGGCTACGGCCTCACCGACGCCGAGCTGGATTATCTCAGGCGCGAGGAATGGGCGGTAACCTCAGAGGACATATTGTGGCGGCGTACGAAGCTCGGCCTCCATCTTCCGCCCGAAGCCGCTGGCGCGATCGAGCGGCGCGTGCTCCAACACATCAATGGCTAAGCCGCGTCATATCATCGCGATCGATCAGGGCACGACCTCGACGCGCGCTCTATTGTTCGACGACAAGGTGCGCGCGATCGGCACCGCTCAAACCGAGTATCAGCAATATTATCCGTATCCTGGTTGGGTCGAGCAGGATCCCGAGGATATCTGGCGCGACACGCTGACGGTGGTCCGCGAGGTCATCGCCAAGGCGGGGTTGGCTGCAGCGGACATCGCCGCCATCGGCATAACCAACCAGCGCGAGACCACGATCCTGTGGGATCGGACCACGGGCGAACCGATCCACCGCGCAATTGTCTGGCAGGATCGGCGCACCGCGGACATGTGCGCTGCGCTCAAGGCCGCAGGACATGAAATGCTCGTGCGCGCCCGCACCGGGCTTCTCCTCGATCCTTATTTCTCGGCGACCAAGCTGGCGTGGCTGCTCGATCATGTGCCGGACGCGCGGCGCCGGGCTGAAGCGGGCGAGCTTGCGTTCGGCACCGTCGACACATTCCTGCTCTGGCGTCTCACTGGCGGCGCGGTTCACGCGACCGACGCCACCAATGCCAGCCGCACGCTGCTGTTCGACATCCACCAGCAGGCGTGGAGCCCGGACCTGTTGAAGCTGTTTGACATACCTGCCCCCCTGCTCCCGAGCGTGGGTGACAGCAGCAAAATCTTCGGAGAGACTGCTCCCGAATTGTTCGGCGCCGCAATCCCCATCGCTGGCATCGCGGGCGATCAGCAGGCGGCGCTGGTGGGCCATGGCTGCTTCGCCAAAGAGTCCGCGAAGGCGACCTACGGCACCGGCTGCTTCATCCTGCTCAACACCGGCGACCGAGCGACCGATCCGGCACAAGGACTATTAGCTACCACGGCCTACCGGCTTGATGAGGAGCCAAGCTATGCCGTCGAGGGCGCGATCTTCATAGCCGGCGCGGCGGTGAAATGGCTTCGCGATAAGCTCGGGATTGTCGCTGCGGCGGCGGATACAGAGACGCTCGCCGCAAGCCTGCCCGATAATGGCGGCGTCTATTTCGTGCCCGCCTTCGTAGGTTTGGGTGCGCCGCATTGGATGCCCGACGCGCGGGCACTCATCACCGGCCTCACATTGGACAGCGGCCGCGCGCATCTTGCCCGTGCCGCGCTCGAAGCCGTCGCCTATCAAACGGCGGACCTCATTGACGCCATGGCGGCCAGCGGCGCGCGCCCGAAGATCCTGTGCGTCGACGGGGGGATGGCCGCAAACAATTGGCTCTGCCAGTTCCTGGCCGACATGCTCGGCATGGAGATCGTTCGTCCCGC
>CBFRWL010000162.1:0-5494 GCA_965727025.1 uncultured Sphingomonas sp. | reverse complement strand
GGGCACGTCTTCACCTTCCCGATCGATCTGATCGGGTTGCGGCGAAAGGATCTAGCGACGGTCCCGCCGGCCGAGCAGCCGAAGCCTTAGCGCATTAAGCTTGATGAAGCCCGCCGCGTCGCGCTGATCATAGGCACCGGCATCGTCTTCGAAGGTGACGACCTTCTCCGAATAGAGCGTGTTGGGTGACTTGCGGCCGATCACGATCGCACTGCCCTTGTAGAGCTTGAGGCGGACGGTGCCCGACACCTTCTCCTGGCTATGATCGATCGCCGCCTGCAGCATCTCGCGCTCCGGCGAGAACCAGAACCCGTTGTAGATCAGTTCGGCGTAGCGCGGCGCAAGTTCATCCTTGAGGTGGGCCGCGCCCCGGTCCAGCGTGATCTGCTCGATGCCGCGATGGGCGAGGTACAGGATGGTGCCGCCGGGTGTCTCGTACATGCCGCGCGACTTCATGCCGACATAGCGGTTCTCGACCAGGTCGAGCCGGCCGATGCCGTGCTTGCGGCCAAGCTCGTTGAGCTTGGTGAGCAAGGATGCGGGGCTCAGTCCCTCGCCATTGATTGCGGCTGCGTCGCCCCGCTCGAAATCGATCGTGATGATCTCCGGCTGATCCGGCGCGTCCTCCGGGTTTACGGTACGGGAGTAGACATAATCCGGCACCTCCTCCCACGGATCCTCCAGCACCTTGCCCTCGGACGAGGTGTGGAGAAGGTTCGCGTCGGTCGAGAAGGGGCTTTCGCCGCGCTTGTCTTTCGGAACCGGGATCTGGTGCTTCTCGGCGAAATCGATCAGCGCGGTGCGGCTCGTAAGGTCCCATTCGCGCCAGGGAGCGATCACCTTGATGTCGGGCGCCAGCGCATAATAGCCGAGCTCGAACCGGACTTGGTCATTGCCCTTGCCGGTGGCGCCATGGCTGACCGCATCGGCATTGACCTGTTTGGCGATTTCGATCTGGCGCTTGGCGATGAGCGGGCGCGCGATCGACGTACCGAGCAGATATTGCCCCTCGTACAAGGCATTGGCCCGCATCATCGGATAAACATAATCGCGGACGAACTCCTCGCGCAGATCATCGATGAAGATATGTTCGGGCTTCACGCCCATGAGCTGCGCCTTGGCGCGGGCGGGCTCCAGCTCCTCGCCCTGGCCGAGATCGGCAGTGAAGGTGACGACCTCGCACTGATAGTGCTGCTGCAGCCATTTGAGGATCACGCTCGTGTCGAGCCCCCCCGAAAAAGCCAGCACCACGCGATTGATCTTGTCCGCCATATCTCACTCCGCTCAGCCCTGTGGGCGGCGCCGCGATAGAGGCGCTTCAGCCCACGTTCAAGTCAATCGCAGCACAAGCACGCCTCGTCGTGGCCGAAGCACGGCCATGCGCCTTTGTAGGAGAGTGGGTATGAAGCGTTTTCTGATCGGAGCAGGCGCAGCGGCGCTGATCGCGATCCCTGCCCTTGCCATGGCTGATCAGGATCACCACGGCATGCGCGGACCGATGACCCGAGCCGAAGTCGAACAGAAGGTGAAGGCGCAGTTTGCCGAGATTGACGCCAACAAGGATGGCGTGATCACGCGCGAGGAGGCCGATGCCTTCCGCGACGCCAAGCAAAAGGAAATGCACGACAGGATGTTCGATCGGCTCGACGCGAACAAGGACGGGCAGATCTCACGCGAAGAGTTCGACAGCTTCCATCGCGGCGGTGCGATGGCGGGAGGTCATGACACGCATGAAGGCATGCAGGGCGGAATGGGCCATGGCCGGATGGGACATGGCATGGGGCGGGGCGGCATGATGATGCACGGCGACATGTTCGCCAAGGCTGACGCCAATGGCGATGGCAAGGTGACGCTCAGCGAAGCGACATCCAAAGCGCTGGAAATGTTCGACCAGGCCGACGCCAATCATGATGGCGTCGTGACGCCCGAGGAGCACCGGGCCGCGTTCAAGGCGCGCATGGAGCAGCGCCGGAACAATGCCCACACGAGTTGATCAAGATCGTTGCCGGATCGCGGCGTAGGCTTCGCTGACGGCGTTCCGGCACTGTTCGGTGAGCGCCTTCCTGCTCATCTCAGGGTCGGGCCGGAAATGCGGCGTCAGCCTCACTTCCGCAGTAAGCCAGAGGCGCGAGACCTGCCGGAGGTTCGGCACCAGCTCGTCGTCACCGGTCCAGCCGATCACACGAAGTTCCTCGTCAGTGAGCCTGGCACCGTCTCCGCGATGATAGCCGATCGCCAACGGCTGGATGCGCTGGGCATGGGTTGCGGCTTCGAACAGGCTTGATCGGAACGGCAGCAGATCCACGCCATCCGAGGTGGTGCCCTCCGCGAACAGCACGAGACTGCGGCCCGATTGCAGCTTCTGGCCGATCTGCTGCGCCTGATGATGCACCCGATGCCGTTCCTCACGCGTCACGAACAACGTGCCGCTTCGCCGTGAGAGCGGTCCGATCACCGGCCAGGTCTTCACGTCGGATTTGGCGATGAAATCGGTGTCCAGCGCGCTCCCCAGCACGGGAATATCCATCCAGCTCATATGATTTGCGATGAACAGGGTGCCGGGGCCGCCGGGCTCGGCTCCTGTGAGGTCGATCCGCGAGACGAGCCTCCGCGCTATGCGTTGCATGAAGCGGCGCTCATAGGCGCTCGCTGTCGAGGAGCCCTTGTTCGTAAGGAGCCAGCCTGGAACCAATGCCAGCCCATGCAGCAATCCCGCCGCCGCCCGGAGCGGGCCGAAGCGACGGGTCGCGCCGCTCATTGCAACGCCTGCAGCCTCAGCTCCTCCGCATGCATGTAATCGCGCGTGATCGGCAGCGTGCGCCGATCCCGGATATATTGGATCTGATAGTTGCAGAGATTGCCGTAGATGAACGCGACCCGGGCACCGGCAAGGTAGAAGGTCCACAGCCGGAAAAAGCGTTCGTCATATAATTCGATCAATTGGTCGCGCGCGGCGACGGTGCGGTCGTACCAATGATTGAGCGTATGGGCATAATGGAGCCGGAGCGTCTCGACGTCCGATGCGATCAGGCGCGCCTTCTCGCTGGCGCCGATCACCTCCGAAAGCGCCGGATTATAGCCGCCCGGGAAGATATATTTGAGCGTGAACGAGTCGGTGACGCCCGGCACGCCCATCCGGCCGATGGTGTGCAGCAACATCACGCCATCGGCCGGCAACAGCTCCCGGCATTTGGCGAAGAAGGTTTCATAGTGCGGCGTGCCGACATGCTCGAACATGCCGACCGAGACGATCCGATCGAACTTGCCGGTAAGCGCACGATAATCCACCAGTTCGAACTTCACGCGATCGGCCACGCCGGCTTCTTCGGCACGGCGGCGGGCGACCTTGAGCTGCTCTTCGGAGAGCGTGATGCCGAGCACGTCCACGTCGGCGACGCGGTTCAGATAGAGCGCCATGCCGCCCCAGCCGCAGCCGATATCCAGCACTTTCAGTCCCGGCTTCAGATAGAGTTTGGAGGCGATATGGGCTTTCTTGTCAGCCTGGGCCTGCTCAAGGCTGTTGGCCGGATCCGTGAAATAGGCGCAGCTATATTGCCGGTCCCGATCCAGAAAGAGATCGTAGAGCCGATCGCTCAAATCATAATGATGGGCGACGTTCCGCTTCGACTGACGCTCGAAATTGCGCCTCGTCATATAGGCACGGGTGAGGTCCTTCACGCGCTGCGTCAGCGTACCGCTGAGATGAGAGCCTTCCCCCTTTTCCCACGCCCCGTTGGCGCGAACCAGCGTCAGCAAATCCCGAATATCGCCCTGTTCGATCACCAGCCGGCCGTCCATGAACGCTTCGGCGGTGTGCAGCTGCGGATTGCGCGCGATGAAATTGGGGACGGCCTTGTCGGTGAAAGAGATCGCGACCGGTTTCAATTCAGGGTCGGGTTTCCCATAGGTTTCGGTCTGGCCATTGCTGTACCGGATGGAGAGCTGCCCCCGCTTGACCATCCGACTGATAAACTTGCTGAACAGCCACATAATGGCGAACCTTTAGCCCCCGCGTCCTCTGTGGCATTAACCTAGTGCAGCCTGTTTCTCCTCCGCAAGCCGGTCGAGTTCTGCACGGCTCTTCTTTTCCGCAGCGGACTTGAGCTGGCCGCAGGCGGCCATGATGTCGCGGCCGCGCGGCGTGCGCACGGGTGCCGATATCCCGGCGTTGAAGATGATATCCGAGAAGCGTGCTATCCGATCGGGATCGGAACATTCATATGGCGCACCGGGCCAGGGATTGAACGGGATGAGGTTGACCTTGGCCGGCAGCCTATATTTGCGCAACAGCCGGACGAGCTCGCGCGCATCATCGTCGCTGTCATTCTTGTCCTTGAGCATCACATATTCGAAGGTGATGCGCCGCGCGTTGTTCGCGCCGGGATAGGCGGCGCAAGCAGCCAGCAGTTCCTCGATGCCAAATTTGCGATTGAGCGGAACGATCTCGTCTCGGACCTGCTTGGTGACGGCGTGCAGCGAAACCGCGAGGTTTACGCCGATTTCCTCACCCGCGCGCGCCATCATCGGTACCACGCCCGACGTGGACAAGGTGATGCGACGTTTCGAGAGCGCCAAGCCGTCACCATCCATCACCAGCTTCAACGCATCGCGGACGTTGTCGAAATTATAGAGCGGTTCGCCCATGCCCATCATGACGATGTTGGTCAGCAATCGTCCCTCGGGCTGCGACGGCCATTCGCCGAGCGCGTCGCGGGCGAGCATCACCTGGCTGACGATCTCGCCAGCGGTGAGATTGCGTACCAGCCGCATCGTGCCGGTATGGCAGAAGCGGCAATTGAGCGTGCAGCCCACCTGGCTCGACACGCACAGAGTCCCGCGATCGGCGTCGGGGATGAACACCATCTCATAATCCTGCCCGTCGTCCGAGCGGAGCAGCCATTTGCGGGTGCCGTCAGTCGAGACCTGCGCCTCGACCACCTCGGGGCGGCCAATCACGAAGCGCTCCGCGAGCCACGGATGCATCGCCTTGGCAATGTCCGTCATCGCCGCGAAATCGGTCGCGCCGCGGTTGTAGATCCAATGCCAAAGCTGTTTCGCCCGCAGCTTGGCTTGCTTCGGCTCCATTCCGGCCGCTTCCAGCGCCGCACGGATCTCACCTTTCGGCAAGCCGATCAGGTCGATCCGCCCGTCCGTCCGCGGCACCATGGCGCGCGGAACCGGCACGGGATCGATATGGCCGGGGATCGGCATGGTAAGGGATTGGGCGAGATTCATGAGGCGCATGTAGTGGATAAGGCGCTGAACCGCCAGTGGAGCCGGCGATGCAATGCCCGCGTCAGCTTCGGAACATCATCGCCTTGCACACGCGATCGTGGATGCATCGATGGCGGTGGCGGCGCCGCGCAACCGGTAGCTGTCAACGAAGGTGACGCCCTTTTCGGCCTTGGCGGAGACGATCATCCACTCGCTGCTGCGCAAAGCCCGCACGATCGCAGCATCGGCGCGCGGATCGGCGGCCCAGGCGTCGGCTCTA
>CBFRWL010000161.1:0-5577 GCA_965727025.1 uncultured Sphingomonas sp. | reverse complement strand
CGCTTGCCGGGGCAGGGATGGTGGACCGAATATGCGCATATGACCGGATATGAGGGGCCGTGGCTGGGCGCGGAGGCAGCCAGGATCGTGAAGAAGCTTCAGCAACGGGTATTCCGATATTGGCGTAACCGTTAACCTGCCGAGGCGTTCAAGAAACAACCGAAGGGAGGAGGGACATGATGGTTCAACCGCTGGGGATACTCTGGCCGACCTTTGCGCTCGTTGCGCTCATCTTCATCGTCTGGTTCGTTCTCTTCGTGCAGCGCTTTGGGCATATGCGGCGAAACCCGCCGCGCGCCGAGGATATCGCGACCGGCGAGGCGGCCATGCGCTACTTCACGCCAGTGGAGATGTCGGCCAATAATCTGCGCAACCTGTTCGAGATGCCGGTGCTTTATCTTGCGCTGGTGCCGCTGCTGTTGATCACCCACCATGCCAATCATCTGCAGGTGCTGCTGGCGTGGATATTCGTTGCGCTCAGGGCGTTGCACAGCTTCATCCATATCGGCCCGAAGAAAGTGATGCCGCGCTTCATGGTGTATCTGGCCTCCTGCATCGTCCTCTCGGCAATGTGGATCGGCTTTGCGATCGACATGCTGTCCGTTCCGCAGATCTGATTTGACGGGAGTCGCCGTGAGCCAGAGGAACGGTCTTTGGCTTTCACTGGCCGGGTTTATTCTGTTCGCATCGATCGGGCTCGCTGTTTCCCATGGATCGAGCGACGCGCTTGACCGGCAGATCTTTCTGACCTCGGCGGATTGGGCCCGTAGCCATCCCTGGCTGATGATGTTGCTGGCCGGCGTGAGCTATGTGGGGGAGGCGGTATTTCGAATTGTTGGAGCTACCCTCATCATAATCGCGCTGTTGGCGGCGCGCCGCTACCGCGCCGCCTCGTTTGTTTTCGTGGTCGTTGCCGGCGGAATGTTGCTCTGTTGGGGCATCAAAGCGGTGGTGGCGCGCGCTCGTCCGGAGCTGCTCCCGCAACTCGATCTCGTTCATTCCTATAGTTTTCCAAGCAGCCATGCGTGGAACGGGCTGGTCTTTTATGGCCAAGCCGCTGTCATTGCTGCGACCTTTTTGCAGCGGAGGTGGCGCGCGCCGGCGATTGCGTTCGGCATGCTGTTGGCGCTGATCACGGGCTTCTCCCGTATTGCCCTGGGCGTCCACTGGCCGTCGGATGTGCTGGCCGGCTGGCTGGGTGGTGGAAGCTGGCTCATCTTTTGCTATGCCCTCCTGCTCGCCGGCCGGGATCGCAGTCGGAAAGCTAGCCAGCCCTGATCATCAGCTAGCGGGCGTGGTGGGAACGCCATAGCTTTGCAGCAAGTCGCGGATCGCCGGCGCCTCGCGATCAAGGATGGCCTGCACCTGCGCCTTCAGTTCGGGCTCCTGCCGGCGCACGCCCACCGATACATCATAGGTCATCGGCCATTGGCCACGATCGAGCGAAGGCGTGACCGCTTCGAGCCTGAGCGGAACGCTGGAGCGTCGCGCGAAATATCCGGCGAGCGGACCCCACACCATCGCCACATCCACCTCGCCGGACGAAACCGCATCGACGATCGCGGCGGGAGGATTGGGCCGCGCATAATCACCGTAAAGCATATAGCCGCGGACATTGTCGATCATCCCGCGCTCGGCCAGCGCGTGTGCGGGCGGCGTGTTCATATGGTCATTGCCGACCATCTGCACGCCGATGGTCGCCTTGGCGAGGCGGGGGTCGTCAAGCGTCAGCCCCTGGAACGGGCTGTTCGAGCGCGAGACGAACATATAGGTCGAACGATAATAGGGCCTGGTGGTGGAGACCATGTCGACCTCGGTCGCCACCCCTGGCCAGATATCGCACTTTGCTTCGTTGAGCGTGTTGCGGACATAGCCGCGCCGCTGCGCCCACCATAGATATTCCAGCTTGGCGCCCATATCCCTGGCGATCAGTTCGGCTAGCTTATTTTCGAATCCCTCGCCGGCTTGGTTCGAGAAGGGGAGATTGTTGGGGTCGGCGCAGACGGTGAGTACCTTGGGAGCGCTTGCGGCCGGAGCGACCATGGCCGCCCCCAGCGCGATCAGCAGCGTGATCATGAACCGGGGCCGGTCATGGTGGTGCCGAACGGATTGGTGGTATCCTTCGGCGGCGACCAGCCCGGATCATTTTGCACTTCGGGCGGCACCGGCGCAGGCAATTGCGAAGGCGTATCCTCGGCATTTCGGGCGATCGTTTCCGGCAGCGACATCGATCGGACATAGGCAGAAATCTGCCAAAGCTGCTCGTCGGGAACCTTGCCGCCCCAGGCAGGCATGCCGTTCGGTCGGCCCTCGACCAGCGTCTGGTGGATCTGTTCGAGCCGCCCGCCATAGATCCACTGATCGTCCATCAGCGCCGGCCCCATGCCGCCGCCGCCGTTCGAGTGGCAACCCGAACAGTTATAGGCGCGATAGAGACGTTTGCCTTCGGCCACCGCCTGCGGGTTGTTGTAATAGGGCGCGGCGCGCGCGTCAGTGGTGACGCGGCTCTGGCCCAGCCCCGGCGCGAGCGCACTGGTGATGACCGCGCCACCATGCGGTTGCTCGGTACTGAAATCCTGCGCCGGTTCCTGCTGGTGGCAGGCGGCAAGCGCGGTGGCTGCCAGCAGCGGCAGACTAATGAGGAAGCGCGAAGACATAGAGCGTCCCTCCTGGGGTGGTATATTTGGGAAGATCCCGCATGACGTTGACGAAGCCCAGCGCGGCGGAGCCGTCGCGCGGATCGACGGGGCCTGAGACGATTGCGCCCGACCAGCCGCCGACGCCTGAGAGCACCGCGACATATTGGTGCCCGTCAGGCCCGCGATAGCTGATCGGCTGGCTGATGATGCCGCTGTCGACCTTGTACTGCCACAGGGGCTTGCCGCTGCGCGCGTCCACGGCCTTGAACCAGCCGTCCATGGTTCCGTAAAACACCAGATCGCTGGCGGTCACGACGGTGCCGGACCAGAGCGGGAAATTCTCGGTCACGGTCCAGCGCGGCTTGCGCATCACCGGATCCCAGGCGTCGAGCTGGCCGCGATGGCCGCCGGGGCCGGGCTTCATATGCACCTCGGCGCCGACATAGGGCGTGCCGGAAATGTAGCTCACCTCCATGTTCATCCAGTCCATGCAGATATTCTCATGCGGGATGTAGAGGAGGCCGGTGCGCGGGCTGAAGCTGGAGGGGTTCCAGTCCTTCGAGCCGGAGGCGGTGGGGCAGATATTGCGCGTCACCGTGCCGAGCTTGGGCGACTTTTCCTTGTTGACGATCAGCCGGCCGGTTCTGAGATCGACGCCCTTGCTCGAATTGGTCGGCCCGAACGGGTCGGCGGACAGCACCCGGCCGTTGGTGCGATCGATCACATAGACATAGCCGTTGCGCTCGGGCCGGACGAGCACCTTCCGCATCTTCCCCGCGAACGGCATGTCGAGCAGGATCTGCTCGTTGATGCCGTCATAATCATCCTCGTCATGCGGGGTGAATTGATAATACCATTTGGCCTGGCCGGTATCGGGATCGCGGGCGAAGATGCCGGTCGTCCACTTATTGTCGCCGGGCCGCTGCTCCGAATTCCATGGGCCGGGATTGCCGGTGCCGTGCAGGATCTGGTTGAGCTCGGGATCATAGGTGATCCAGCCCCACATGCTGCCGCCGCCGATCTTCCAGGCGTCGCGCGGCCAGGTCTTCACGCCGAGATCCTTGCCGCGATCGCTCGCATAGAAAGGATGGAAGCCCGGCCCGATCAGCACGTCCTTGTCGGGTCCGCTATTATAGGCCTTCCACACCAGCTTGCCTGAGCTTTCATCGAGTGCCGCCACCCAGCCGCGCACGCCCATCTCGCCGCCGGAATCACCCACATAGACTTTGCCGCCGGCAACCAGCGGCGCCATCGTGATGGTCTCACCCTTGTTGATATTGCCGAGCTGTGTCTTCCACACCGGCTGGCCCGTCTTCACGTCAAGTGCGATCGTCTGGCCGTCGAGCGTGTTGAAGATATATTTTCCGTTGCTCACCGTGCCGCCGCGGTTGACCACGTCGCAGCACGCGACGCCTTGCGCTGCCGGTGCAGGCTTGGGGCTGTACTTCCATTTGAGCGGCGCCCCCGGTTTGGTGAGGTCGAGCGCATAGACATAGTTCGGATAGGCCGTGACGACATACATGGTGTTGTCGACGACGATCGGGGCAGCCTCCTGGCCCTTGTTGACGCCGAGCGAGAAGGTGACGATCGGCTGCAGATTGCGAACATTGCCGCCGTTGATCTCGGTCATCGCCGAGAAGCGGGTGGAGGCATAGTTCTTCGAAGGCATCGACCATTGCCCGTCATCCTTCGGCGCACCGATCGGGTTGGCATTGGTGCGGCCCGCCTGGGGTGTCGGCGGGGCAAGCGCATGGCCGATCTGCTCGCGCGTGAAAACTTCGCTGGCCGGAACCGGGTCGGGCACTTTCTGCGCGGCCAGCGACACGGGCACGAGGGCTGTCGCGACAAGGGCGTAGCGTATTCGTTTCATTGCTTTTCCCTTGGCAAGGTGGAGGGCTAGTTCGCGCATCGCGGCACCCCCAGGAAATAGACCAGCACGACGAGGATCGAGACGGCGGCGCCGGCATTGAGATAGATCGCCCACAGGGCAATGAACCTGGTGCGGCCGCCCCCGACCTCGGCGAGGTGATGATGACCGCCTTCATGCTCCTCGCTCACCCGCCGATAGAGGCGAAACGCGGCGAAGCTGACCGCGATTGCAGCGAGCGTCGACAGCACGATCAGAATCAGTGCGGCAGGCAGGGTCCAATGCGTACCGGCCTGCGGCTCCAAGAGCCGATCCAATGAAGGAAAGCACGGCCAGCTCATCAGGGCTGCGCCGATGTTGAAGTCCACGAACCAGAGCATCGGGCCGGTAAAGAGCAGGAAGAATGCTCTTATGCGCGAGAGCTTGTCCCCATGCGGCGCCGGATGGTGGCTCAGCGATTGAGCATCGTCGGTCATATGCCGAACCCCAGATAAGGCGTGATGTAATAGGTCGAGAAAATGAACAGCCAGACGATGTCGACGAAGTGCCAATAGAGCACCCCGCCGGAGACGCTGATCCGCCGCTCCGGGCCGAAATAGCCGAGCGCCGTCCAGCCGGTCAGCGCCAGCAGGATGATCAGTCCCGCGATGACGTGCGCCATGTGGACCCCGGTGGTGACGAAGTAGATCGCGCCATAGCTTGACGTGCCGGGGCCGTAGCTTTTCACCCGCCATTCGAAATATTGGACGATCGCGAAGACGGTCCCCATCACGAACGCAAGCACGAAGCCGGTCAGCGCCTGCCCGCGATGCTGACGCTCGACGCCTTTTTCGCCGTACCAGGCGGCAACGCTCGAAAGCAGCAGCAGGATCGTGTTGGGCAGGGCGAGCTTCAGCGAAGGGTGAACTTCCTGCACCCAGCTGGTTGGCGAGGTGGCACCCAGATAATAATAGGAGAACAGCAGATAGCCGAACAATGCGGCTTCGCTCGCGACAAGCGTGCCGACGCCCCAGGTGCCGATGCCGCTGCGGCCGATCGGGCCGAGCGGGAGCGATCGCGGTTGTGCGATGG
>CBFRWL010000160.1:0-5719 GCA_965727025.1 uncultured Sphingomonas sp. | reverse complement strand
CGCGCCAACAACCACCATCAGGAGACAGTTCCATGTCGATCAATGACCACGATTCCCTCGCCGGGCGCGCCGAAGCCGGACGGGCGATGGCGCAGCAGGTGCTGAGCGGCATCAATGTCGGCGGCATCGCCGACTGGAGCGACTATCAGTGGATGACGATGAGCCAGCTGTTCGCGGAGATCTGGACGCTGCCGGAGCTCTCGATGCGCGACAAGCGGTTGCTGGTGCTCGGCGTGCTGGCCGCAGTGGGCAAGCAGGAGAAATTCGGCATCCATCTGACCTCGGCGCTGCGCAATGGCGAGTTCACTGCCGCGCAGGCGCGTGAAATCCCGCTGCTGCTGGTCCACTATGTCGGCCATCCGCTGGGCAGCGACCTGCCCGGCGTTGCCGAAGAGGCGATTCGCGCGGCCGCCTGATGGCGACGAGATGACGACGATCGGGAGCGAGAGAATTCCACATGGCCGTGAATGACGCGCTTTGCGACATGGGCGTGGACGAGCTTTCGGGCCTCGTCCGCCAGCGGGCCGTGTCGCCCCTGGAGATCGTCGATAGTCTGCTCGCTCGGATCGAGGCGCTGGACGGAGAACTGCACGCGTTCGTGACCGTCGCCTCGGATTATGCGCGATCTAGCGCATCGCGCGCGGAACGGGAGATCGCTGCCGGCGAGTGGCGAGGTCCGCTCCACGGCGTTCCCTTCGCCGCGAAGGATCTGTTGGCGAGCGGCGCCATTCCGTCCGAGGTCGGGATGGCGCTGTTCCGCGGACGCACCACGCCCGGATCAGCCGCCGCCATCGAGCGCATGGAAGGGGCGGGCGCGATCCTCCTGGGCAAGCTTCGCCAGACCGAAGGCACGCTCAACGGCTATCATCCGGACGATCCGGTCCCGGTGAGCCCGTGGGCTGCGACGCACTGGCCCGGAGCTTCATCAAGCGGTTCGGGGATCGCGCTCGCTGCCAGGATGATCCCTGTCGCACTGAGTTCGGATACCGGCGGGTCCATCCGGACGCCCAGCGCAGTAGGCGGGCTGACAGGTCTCATGCCAAGCATGGGGCGGGTGAGCCTCAACGGCGCCTTTCCGATAGAGGCATCCCTCGACCGCGTCGGCCCGATGGCGCGCAGTGCGCGTGATTGCGCAATGGCGCTCACCGTGCTTGCCGGACATGATCCGCGCGATCCCTATTCATCGGTGGACGTCCCGCCGGATTATGCGCTTGCGCTGGAGCAACCGCTGACGGGAATGACGATTGGAATACCCTACGGCGATTTCGGTGATGTCGATCCGCGAATAGTGGCTGCGATCGACGCCTGCCGGGCCTCGCTCGAATTGTCCGGCGTGCGCTTCGTGGAGGTTGGCTATCCGGTGACCGCACAGGCCCTGCGGGCGTGGGTTACGCTGTGCATGGCCGGAACGGCCCATGCGCATCGGCAAAGTTTCGCTGACTCGGCCGATCGATATGGCCCGTCGCTCGCGCTGGCGGTCCGCGCGGGACTTGCCCTGACCGCGTGCGACGTGATCGAGGCGGCGCATGCCCGGCAAGTCCTCTGCGCGGCCATGGACGAGGCTTTTTCCAGCGTGGACGCCATGCTGTTGCCCGTGCTCCTCTCGCCCGCTCCGACCATCGCGGACCTCATGGCGGGCGGCGGAAACATGAGCGACGCCTATGTCGAACAGGCCCGCTATCAGGGCGCATTCAACCTGACCGGGCAGCCGAGCGTGGCCTTCCCCGCCGGCAAGACCGCACAGGGCATGCCGATCGGCATACAGGTCGTCGGCCGGAGAATGGAAGACGAGGTGCTGCTACGTGTGGTCCACGCGTTCCAGCGAGCAACGGATTGGCATCGGAGGAAACCGGCCTCGCTTGGCTAGAGCATTTTCAAGTCAGGTGGAAACATCTGACGACTCGGAAAATGCGGTAAAACAATAACATAGAGCGCCGGTTTTGATTCAATCAAAACCAAACGCGCTCTAGACCCACTGCGCTTGCCGGACGAGGCAGGCAGGTCAGATCGTCGCGCCCGCGCCGACAGGTTCCGCGCCGACGTTCACGCAGACGAAGGTCACCGGCTCGGCCCCTTCGACGCGCCAGCCGTGGAGGATCCCGCGATCGACTACCAGATCCCCCGCTCCCAGCTCTACCTCGCCCGTCTCGAGGATCAGTGTGATGCGGCCGCTGAGGAAGAACATGTAGTCGATCGTGTTGGAGGCATGCATCGGAAAGCTCGAGCCGGGCTCCATCCTGGCGATCGAGAATCCTGTTCCGCCGCGCAGCAGATCCATGCTGGGCGGAACGTTGCCCGTGTCGGCAGTGCCCTCGTTGCTGACCGGCAGCGCGGTACTCCAGGCGATGACTGTTCCGCCGTCCGGGGCGGAGAGGCGGTCGTCGAAGATGACGCTCGATCGTCCCTGCTCGTCCAGTCCGGTCACGACCCGGCGATAGCCAGCGCTCATTCGACGATCCTCTCCGTTTGCGCCGACATCGCGGCATTGGCCTTGCGGCGAGCCGATATTCGCGCTCGCGCGGTCACTCGCCCCGTCCGCTCGGACGAGGCCAGGAGCGTCGCGGTGTGCTTTCCCCGGGCCGAGGATGCGGGTGCAATGCGATCGCCCGGGCGGTATTCAACTTGCCGGAAGGACCGGGCATTGGCACGGTTCGTGCCGAAGGCCCCTGGCTGACGGCAGGTCGTGGGATGAAGGCAGCGATGACGGATGGACGGCGGCTTCGCATTGGTTTCGTAGGGGTGCAGCCGGGGCGGAGCTGGGCGGCGGTGGCGCACATCCCGGCGCTGCGCGCGCTGGAGCATGAGTTCGAGATCGCGGCGGTCGCCAACACGACTCTCGCCAGCGCCGAGGCCGCGGCCCGCGATTGCGGCATCCCCCGCGCCTTCGCCAGCGTGGACGAGATGGTCGCGTCGGACGCGGTGGACATGGTGGCCGTGACGGTCAAGGTCCCATATCATTTCGACATCGTGAGCAAGGCGATTGCGGCGGGCAAGCACGTGCTGTGCGAATGGCCGCTCGGCAACGGGCTGGCGGAGGCCGAGGCGCTCGCCAAACAGGCGCGAGAGCGGGGTGTGCTCGCGGTCATCGGCACCCAGGCGGTGGCCGCACCGGAGATCGCGCGGGTGCGGCAGATCATCGCCGAGGGGCGGATCGGCGCGGTCCGCTCGACGAGCATCACCGCCTATGGCGGGGGCGTCGCGTCCGACGAGATCGCACAGGTCTATGCCTATATGCTCGATCGGCGGAACGGAGCGAACATGCTGACCATCCCGGTCGGGCACGCGCTGGCGGCGCTGCGCTCGGTACTGGGGGACTTCGCCACGGTCTCGGCAATCCTGGCGACCCGGCAGACGAGCGTGCGGGTTGCGGAGACCGGCGAGACCATGACGAGGGACGCGCCCGACGAGGTGCTGCTCCAGGGACGGCTCGACAGCGGCGCGCTGATCTCGCTTCATTACCGGCCGGGGCCGAGCCGGGCGAACGGGTTCGTCTGGGAGATCAGCGGCAGCGAGGGTGCGATCACCCTAACCGGCGAGATGGGCAATCTCCAGATGACCGAGCTTGCGGTGACGCTGCTGCGCGATGGCGGTACGCCCGAGCGGATCGAGCCGCTCATGCCGGCCGGACTCACGCTGCCCGAGCACCCGATCCCGCGCAACGTCGGCTGCCTTTATGCCATGATCGCCGCCGACCTGCAGCACGGAACCCGGACCGCGCCGGACTTCGACGATGCCGTGCGGACGCATCGGGTGATCGCCGCCATGGAGCGCGCGTCGGACGAGGGGCGCCAGGTTCCGGTCGGGCAGGCCGGGTCGACATAGCCACCAAGAAGCCATCGGCCTTCCTCGATGATCCGCCGGTCCAGTCTTCAGCGCCGTGCCGACTGAAATTCCTGGACCCATCTCGCCGTCGCCTTGAGGCCACCGAAGGGGTAGAGGTGAACGAGCACGTCGCCGTGGACCACCGGATCGATTCGCGCGGCGAAGTCTTCGATCAGCTTGTCCGGGCCGGCTGTGGTGAGCAGTTTCGAGACCGAAACGCCATATTTCGCCATCACCTTTGCCGATGCTCCGACTCCGCACCGCGCAGCGAAACGAAGTAATGTCTTCACGCTGGCGGGGCCGGGAACACCCACGCGAACAAGTGTTTTGATATTGTTCGACCGCAGCCGTTCGAGCCACTTCAGAACCGGTGTCGCGTCGAAGGCGAACTGCGTGACGATCGCGAAATCATGACCCCGCCTGTTGAGCTCAAGCTGCTTCTCGATGCTGGCGGTCCAGAGCTTTTCGTTCCCGATCTCGGCATGCCCTTCGGGATATCCTGAAATGCCGACACGCTTCACGCCATATTCGGCCAGAAGACCTGTCCGGATGACCGCGAGCGCGTCCTCGAAAGGGCCGTGGGGTTCCGCGGGATCGCCTGCAACGACGAAGGCATGGTCAATGCAGGCCCTTTGCTGGAGCCCGGCGAGAAAATTGCGAAGTTCGCCGTGCGAGGTAAGGCGCCGGGCCGAGATGTGGGGAATGGGAACGAAGCCGAGTTCGCGCACGCGCGCCGCGGTTGCGATGCGGGCCTCGAACGTCTCATTCGGGAGAAAGGTGACAGGGATCTTGGTCCCCGGCGGAATGAACGGCGCGGCCTCTTCGAGGGCCGGGGAGTCCTTTGCCGTCATCTCGATCGAATAGCGGTCAAGTAGCCGGGCGGCATTAATCGTGGAAGCTGAAGTGCCTGGCAATGTCATGTCCTTCGCTTCTCATACTCACCCGACGATCGGGAGACCCGACGATCGGGAGAGGGCAGCCGCCGCGCTGTCCGATGCCTGGTCGACGCCAAACGGGGGCATGGCGAACCGGAGGGGGACGTCCACTGCCGGTGCCCTCCGATCCTTCTTCAGCGATTGGTGCGCCAGCCTTCATGATAATTGTCGCGGGCGACCTTCGAATAGGGGATCGGGCTGACGACGCAGCGCACCTCACACTGCTTGTGCGGCTCGACCGTGGTTTTACGGCTGCCGCCGCCGGGTTCCCCCCAGATGACTCGGAGTTCGGTGCCGACGGGAATCTCGTGGTCGATCGTGGCGAGGCTGAGGCCGGTCTTCTCGTTGAAGCTATAGCCCGTGAACATCGACAGGCCGACGGTAGTGCCGCCCGCATCGACTACCTGATCATAATTTGACGAGGCGTAGTTCGCGAGCGGAAGGTCGAAGAATTTGTAAGGAGTTTCGCTGCCGTCGAATAGCGATGCGTTGATCTTGGCCAAGTCCTCGCCGTTCCAGGCGAGTGTGACCTTTTTGCGCTGCGTGGCAGGATCGAGCGCCTCGAGCGCCTCGCGCCCGTGGAAGTCATGATCGAATTTCACGAACGGCCCATAGCCCAGTTCCCAGGGATTGAGGTAATAGTCCTCGATCTTGTCTGATACGAAGCTGCCGCCGATGCCGCCGGTCGCTTCATAACTGTCGGCGCCCAGCCACTCGCGATAGGGCTTCAGTTTCTCGCCGGTATAGATCGCCGGAAGAGGCGATGGGATCCAGCCCGACTCCAGCGTGTTCGAAGGATAAGCGCGGCTTCCGCACGGAACGATGCCAAACTCTTTTCCTGCCTCGAGAATCGCATGGCGGATCTCATCCTGCTCCTCATATGGACCCCAGATCTCGAGGCCCGGCGCGCCGGACATGCCATGCCGCAGAGTGCGCACCGTCTTGCCGGCAATGTTCATCGT
>CBFRWL010000159.1:0-5733 GCA_965727025.1 uncultured Sphingomonas sp. | reverse complement strand
GTGCCTATGAACAGTGCAAAAATTGCATCGACGAAAGCGTTTGCCAGCTCCACCGGGTGATGCTCGCGGTGCGTGACGAGACCGCGAAAATCCTGGATCGTGTTACACTCGAAAGCGGTAGCGTCGAAATGATCGAAGCCGAAACCGCGCAGATCTAGCTCATGTCGCTTCGCTGAAGCGGGGCATAGGTTCTTCCTCTTCTGCGCGACCATGTCCCCAGCTCGACAGTGCCCAAGCGCGCTCATGGAAATAATATAAGAGGATCTTGGTGATCACCTCGGTGCCGGCAATCGATCCTGCCGCCTGCCAGTTCGAAGTGAAGACCATACCAAGCATGAAGGTATCGATGCTGCCCAGCATGCGCCAGCTCACCGCTTTGGCGAATGACCGCGGGTGCGATTCTTTTCCTCGGAACAGAAACACGCAAATCTCCAGTATCCGGCGGACGGCTAGCATGTGTTGCGTGCCGGTCAGTGCTAGAAAGTCTTTAGGGGGCGAAAGCCGTTCAACGGCGGATGGCAACAAGAGCTATCAGGCTCAGCACGCACGCGAAAGAAAGATAGGCGCCGACGAGCATCAAGCCACCATTTTCCGCCAACGCCTGGGCGAGTATCGGCGTCAGTCCGCCGCCCAAGATGCCGCCGACATTGAAGGCGAGCGAACTGCCGGTATAGCGAACCCTCGCCGGAAACAGCGCCGGCAGCCATGCACCCAGCGGCCCATAAACAAAGCCCATGGCCGTGAGTCCGAAACATAGAAAGCCGCCGATCGCGAACAGAGATCCCGTGCGCATCATCGGCATCAACATCAATCCGGCAAGAATTCCCGCGATGCAACCGCCGATCAGAACGGCGCGCGGCCCATAGCTGTCCGAGAGCCAACCTGCGGCGACGATGGCGGCGGCCATGAACAATATCGCCCAGAGCTGGACGCTCAGAAAGGCCGTCCGCGAAATGCCGAGATTGGTCGTTCCATAACCAAGCGCGAATGCCGTGGTGATATAGAAGATCGCGAAGCAGGCGATCACCCCGAACGTGCCTGCCAGCAAGGCGCCAGGCTGGTTCCGGACCACCTCGCCCAACGGCACCTCCGGTGGCGGGGCTTCGGCCAATGCTGCAACGAACGCAGGCGTTTCAGAAAGTCTCAACCGGATCCACAGGCCGAGCCCTACCAAAACGGCACTGGCCAAAAATGGAACCCGCCAGCCCCAATCGATGAATTGATCAGGACTAAGCACCAGCCCCAGCAACAGGAAGAAACCATTCGCGGCGATGAAGCCCACAGGGGCGCCGAGCTGCGGAAACATGCCGAACCGCCCGCGCCAGCCAGGCGGCGCATTTTCGACCGCGAGCAGCGCCGCGCCACCCCATTCCCCGCCAAGGCCAAAACCCTGGCCGAACCGGAGCAGACACAGCAAAAAGGGCGCTAGCCAGCCAGCCATGGCATAGGTCGGCAGCAGCGCTATCGCGATCGTGGAACCGCCCATCAACAGCAACGAAGCGACCAATGTCGATTTGCGGCCGATGCGATCACCGAAATGGCCGAACAATATTGCCCCGATAGGCCTCGCGAAAAAAGCGATCGCGAAGCTGGCATAGGCAGAAAGCAGCTGAAGCGAAGGTGATCCGGCCGGAAAGAAAAGCGGACCGAATACAAGCGAAGCCGCGGTTGCATAGATGTAGAAGTCGTAGAATTCGACCGCCGTGCCAGCAAGACTGGCGATCAGAACATGGCGACTTGATCCGATGGCGCTGATGTCCGCCTCCACGAAGCGGCGAAAGTTATGGCGAAGCGTATGGTGGGCGCGGCAAGGATTGAACTTGCGACCCCTGCGGTGTGAACACAGTGCTCTACCACTGAGCTACGCGCCCACGCTCTACCGAACGATGCATCGTGACCGACGGCATCGCTCTAATGCACAAGGCCAGCTCCGGCAATGGGCGCTGGCCTCGTGCAGAAAGATTAGTTGACTGCGTCCTTAAGGGCTTTCCCGGCCTTGAACTTCGGCTGCGAGGACGCTTTGATCTTCATCGGCTCGCCCGTCCGCGGATTGCGGCCGGTGGATGCCTTGCGCTTGCTGACCGAAAAAGTCCCGAAGCCGACCAGACGCACTTCGTCACCCTTCTTCAAGGCGCTGCTGACCGCATCGAAAACAGCCTCGACTGCCTTGCCAGCATCGCCTTTGCCAAGGCCCGTCGCATCCGCGACCGAACCGATCAGCTCTTGTTTGTTCATGCCTCTCGAACCCCCTTGCAAAGGTGAAATTGTGTGGAATCGCGGCTTGCGCCGGTGCGCCATCTAAAAACCGCCTTTTGACGCGAGTCAAAAGGAAAGCGTTGTAAAGCGCAATTTTACGTCAAATTCTACACATTTGCCGGCTTTTCAGGCAGTTCAGTGGCGTATGGGCGCCTCTCCCAGCTCGGAAGGCACGCTGGCGATGCCGGAAGTGGGTTGGCCAGCAAGTTCATCGGCCTCTGTCCAATCAATTGCCGTCGTGGGACGTGTCAGCGCCAACTCCAGCACTTCGTCAACATGGCGCACGGGAATAATCTTAAGCCCCTCACGGATGTTGGTCGGTATCTCCTCAAGATCCTTCTCATTTTCCTGCGGGATCAGCACGGTCGTAATGCCGCCGCGCAATGCAGCGAGCAGCTTTTCCTTCAAGCCGCCGATCGGCAGCACCCGGCCGCGAAGGGTCACTTCACCGGTCATCGCGAAATCGCGCCGCACAGGAATGCCGGTAAGCGTCGAGACCATCGAAAGGACGATGCCGACGCCGGCGGAAGGCCCATCCTTGGGCACGGCGCCTTCGGGCAAATGGATATGTACGTCCTTGCGGGCGAAGATGCTCGGCTTGATGCCATAGGCGGGCGCACGCGATTTGACGAAGGAGAATGCAGCCTGCACCGATTCCTTCATCACGTCGCCGAGCTTGCCGGTGGTGGCGACCTGCCCCTTGCCGGGAACCGTGACCGCCTCGATCGTGAGCAGCTCGCCGCCCACTTCGGTCCAGGCAAGACCGGTTACCGCACCGATCTGGTCCTCCTCTTCGCCCACGCCAAAGCGGAATTTCCGCACGCCGGCGAATTCCGAAAGATTGTCGGCATCGATCGTAACCGCAGTCGCCTTCTTTTCGAGAATGCGACGCAAACTCTTGCGGGCCAGCTTTGCAACTTCGCGCTCCAGCGTACGAACGCCCGCTTCGCGCGTGTAATAGCGAATGAGATCGCGCAGCCCCGCGTCGGTGAGTGCGAACTCGCCTTCCTTGAGGCCATGGGCTTCGATCTGCTTGGGCAGCAAGTGCCGCTTGGCGATCTCGACCTTCTCATCTTCCGTATAGCCTTCCAGCCGGATGATCTCCATGCGGTCAAGCAAGGGTTGAGGAAGATTGAGCGAATTGGCCGTGGTGACGAACATCACGTCCGAAAGATCATAATCCAGTTCGAGATAATGATCCTGGAACCTGCTGTTCTGTTCCGGGTCCAGCACTTCGAGCAGCGCCGAAGCCGGATCGCCCCGAAAATCCTGGCCCAGCTTGTCGATCTCGTCGAGCAGGAAAAGCGGGTTCGACGTGCCGGCCTTTTTCAGGTTCGAAACGATCTTGCCAGGCAGCGAACCGATGTAGGTGCGGCGATGCCCACGGATCTCCGCCTCGTCGCGCACGCCGCCCAATGACTGGCGGACAAATTCACGTCCGGTCGCGCGCGCAATCGAGCGGCCCAGCGAGGTCTTGCCGACACCGGGCGGGCCGACAAGGCACAGGATAGGCCCTTTCAGCTTGTTGGTTCGCGCCTGGACGGCGAGATATTCAACGATCCGCTCCTTGACCTTCTCCAGGCCGAAATGATCCTCGTCGAGAATATGCTCGGCTTCGGGAATGTCGCGCTTGAGCTTCGACTTCTTGCCCCAGGGCAGGCCGAGCAGCACATCGAGATAATTGCGCACGACCGTGGCTTCCGCCGACATCGGCGCCATCGTCTTGAGCTTCTTGAGTTCGGCAGTCGCCTTGGCACGCGCTTCCTTGCTCAGCTTGAGCTTCGCGAGTTTGGCCGTCAGCTCGGCGATCTCGTCGCTGCCCTCTTCGGCATCGGCATTGCCGAGTTCGCGCTGGATCGCTTTCAGCTGCTCGTTGAGGTAATATTCGCGCTGGGTTTTCTCCATCTGGCGCTTCACCCGGCTGCGGATCTTCTTTTCGACCTGCAACACGCCAAGCTCACCCTCCATGAAGGCGAACGCCATCTCCAGGCGGCGCGCCGGGTTGAGCTCGACCAGCAGTGCCTGTTTGTCGGCAACCTTGATGCTGATGTTGGCCGCAACCGCGTCGGCAAGCCGCGAAGCATCCTCGATCTGCGCGATCTGAACCGCGGTGTCGGATGACATCTTCTTGTTGAGCCGCGCATAATTTTCGAACTGCTCGATCACCGAGCGCATCAGCGCAGCGGCTTCCTTGTCGTCGGCGAGAAGATCCTCGACCTCCTCGACCTCCGCCGAAAGATGCGCGCCGCCATCCTCAAGCTTGCCAAGACGCGCCCGTTTTTGCCCTTCGACAAGCACCCGCACCGTCCCGTCCGGCAATTTCAACAATTGCAGCACGGTCGCGATAACGCCGATGTCATAGAGAGCGTCACGGTCGGGGTCGTCATTGGCAGGATCGAGCTGCGCGACGAGGAAGATGGACTTGTCCGCAGCCATCGCGGTCTCCAGCGCCGCGACCGATTTGTCGCGGCCCACGAACAGCGGCACGATCATGTGCGGAAACACCACGATGTCGCGGAGGGGCAGAACAGGATAAGACGTCATGTAATCTCCAGCACGGCGACACGAGCGCCGTTTCGCGAACATATGGGGCTTTACACGACGCTAATCAATGAAACGTGGCGCCGATGTCCCCCGTTCAGTCCTTGATCGGACGAAAAGCGTAGACGACCATGCCGATGTTGATCACGGCCAGGATCCAGACCGACAAATGTTTGATCAGTTCCATGGGACCGTCACTCCCAACCGGTCAGGCAGCGTCGCCCGCCTTCTCCTTGAGCTTCTTGGAGAAAACGCGAATGGGCTCCTTGCGGCCCTCGACAACATCCTTGTCGATCATGATCTCGTCGACGCCGTCCATCGATGGCAGATCGAACATCGTGTCGAGCAATATCGCCTCGAGGATCGAACGCAGGCCGCGCGCTCCGGTCTTGCGATCGATCGCCTTACGCGCGATCGCAACCAGCGCGTCATCCGTGAAGCCCAGCTTTACGCCCTCCATATCAAACAGCTTCTGATACTGCTTGACCAGCGCGTTCTTCGGCTCGGTGAGGATGGTGACGAGCGCAGCCTCGTCCAGGTCCATCAAGGTCGCGATCACCGGCAGACGGCCGACAAATTCCGGAATGAGGCCGAATTTCAGCAGATCTTCGGGTTCGCACTGCTGCAGCACCTCGCCGGTGCGGCGTTCCTCAGGGGCAGCGACATAGGCGCCAAAGCCGATGGATTTGCCCTGCAGACGATCGGCGATGATACGCTCCAACCCGGCAAATGCACCGCCGCAGATGAAGAGGATATTGGTCGTATCGACCTGAAGAAACTCCTGCTGCGGATGCTTGCGGCCGCCCTGGGGAGGAACGCTGGCGGTCGTGCCTTCCATCAGCTTGAGCAGCGCCTGCTGCACGCCTTCGCCCGAGACGTCCCGCGTGATCGAGGGATTGTCGGCCTTGCGGCTGATCTTGTCGATTTCGTCGATGT
>CBFRWL010000158.1:0-5811 GCA_965727025.1 uncultured Sphingomonas sp. | reverse complement strand
CTGCAGGTCTTTCCGCGGGGGAACAGCAACGACAATGACGTCATAGCGCAATTTCGCGCGGCCGTTGCCAAAGTCACTCCCAAAATCTCCGGGCTCCCCGTCGCCACCCAAGCCGCTGCCTCCACCGTAGCCTATGCTTTCATTCAGGCGGGTGTGCTTGCGCTCGGCCTCGTCAGTATCCTGCTGTTCGCGGCACTGCGTGATATAAAGGAGGTCGCGTTCACGCTCGCACCCGTGGTGCTGTCGGGCTTCCTCACGCTCGGCACCTGCGTGTTGATCGGGCAACCGATCAACTTCGCGAATATCATCGCTTTTCCGTTGCTGTTTGGCGTGGGCGTCGCCTTCCACATCTACTTCGTGATGGCATGGCGGAGCGGCGCGACGAACCTGCTGCAATCAAGCCTCGCCCGCGCCATCCTGTTCAGCGCGCTGGCGACCGGCACTGCATTCGGCAGCCTCTGGCTTTCGCATCACCCCGGCACGGCCAGCATGGGCAAGATTCTGATGATCTCGCTGATATGGACGTTGATCTGCGCGCTGATCTTCGAGCCGGCCTTGCTAGGCCCGCCACCCGCCACGCGGACCCGACCAGCGAAGTCGCTCCATTAGATCGTTCTAGGTCGATCGAAGCTCGTGGGTGGGCGAAGCGGTCGCTGGCATTCGGACCTTCGCATCGCTACATCGCCTGCAATGACATCAACCCTCAAAGTCGCCTCCTGGAATATCAACTCGGTCCGCGCGCGTCTGGACATTGTCGCCCGGTTCCTGCGTGAGGAAGCGCCCGACATCCTGTGCCTGCAGGAGACGAAGGTCGTCGACGGGATCTTCCCCGCCGCGATGTTTCACGAACTGGGCTACGATCATCATGTGCTGCATGGCCAGCCGATGCATCATGGCGTGGCGATCATCAGCCGCATTCCCATCCATGAGGACGATCGTTTCGACTGGCAGGACAATGGCGAGGCGCGGCATGTCGGCGTGCGCCTCGATTGCGGCATCCGGCTCGAAAACGTATATGTGCCTGCGGGAGGAGACATTCCCGATGCAGAGCTCAATCCCAAGTTTGGGCAGAAGCTTGCCTTCGTCGAGCGCATGACGCGCTGGTCCGAAAAGTTGCGCGAGCCAACTCTGCTGGTAGGTGACTTCAATATCGCGCCGCTGGAATGCGACGTTTGGAGTCACAAGCAGTTGCTGGACGTGGTCAGCCATACGCCGATCGAGGTGGACGCGCTGGGCGGGCTCCAATCAAGCCATGAATGGGTCGATCTCGGGCGCCATTTCGTACCTCCGCCACAACGGCTCTACACATGGTGGAGCTATCGCGCGCAGGATTGGGCTGCTTCGGATCGCGGCCGCCGTCTCGATCATATGTGGGCCAGCCCTGATGTGGCGAAGCAGGCGGTGGCGCATCGCGTACACGAACCCTGCCGTGGCTGGACCCGGCCCTCGGACCATGTCCCACTCGTGACCGAGTTCGCGCTCTGATGAGCGACGATCGCTCCGTCGCGCGGGCGATCGATGCGATGCGGCGGGGATGGCCGGTCGCGATTGCCGGCAAGGACGCTTCGCTGAGCATACTTGCCATCGAGGCTGCCGACGACGCCCGCCTTGCCGCGTTCGATCCCGATAATAAGGCTGACATTCTTCTGTCCGGCGGGCGGGCCGCCACGCTGAAGCTCGCCAATCAGCTCGGTGCCGCCGATCCTGCGCAGCCAGTCCTAGTGATGCGGACCGCTTGGATGGATCTCGCCACGGCCTACGCGCTCGCGGATCCCGTGCTGGACCTGGCAACGCCGCTCAAGGGGCCTTTCCGGTCGATCACCTGTTCCGTGCCCGATGCCGCCTCCGCCGCGCTGGAGCTGGCGAGGCTGGCGGGCATGATGCCAGCCTTTTTCGTACGCGCCGGCGCGCTGGCGGATAGCAGCAGCGTGGGCGTCGAGCAGGTTGCCGGCTATGAATCGCCTCAGCGCCTGCGGATCGTTGCGCGTGCCCGCTTGCCGGTGGAGGCGGCGGAACAGGCGGAAATCGTGGCATTCCGCAATGGCGACGATTCCTCGGAACATATTGCCTTGATTGTCGGAACGCCGGGCCAGACTCCCCCGCTCGTTCGCCTGCACAGCGAATGCCTGACCGGCGATGTGCTTGGGTCGCTGAAATGCGATTGCGGGCCACAGCTCCAAGCCGCCCTGCGGGAGATCGCGGGGAGCGGTTGGGGTATATTGCTTTATCTGCGGCAGGAAGGCCGTGGCATCGGGCTGATCAACAAGCTGCGCGCCTATGCGTTGCAGGATCAGGGCTTCGATACCGTCGATGCCAATGTCAGGCTGGGTTTTGCAATCGATGCGCGCGATTTCGGCATTGCATCGCGTATGTTGACGTTGTTGGGGCAGGACCGAATCCGCCTTCTCACCAACAATCCGGCCAAAGTCGCTGGCCTCGAAGCAGCCGGCGTGCATGTGATCGAACGCGTGGCGCATGCCGTACCTGCCAACCCGCACAATGAGCGCTACCTCGCCACCAAGCGCGACCGCACCGGCCACCAACTTTGAAAAGGCTTGTCGTCGATACTGCTGCGCGAACTTTCGATGCCGGCGGCCGGACATTTCCTTGCCTGATCGGCCGCAGCGGCGCAATCGCCGCCGAAGAGAAGCGTGAAGGAGACGGGGCCACCCCATTGGGACGATGGCCGCTGCGTGCCGTGTTGCTCAGGCCCGATCGCGTCTCCGCCCCCTCCGGCCTTTCACTCGCCTGGCGATGGCTTCGGCCCGACGATGGCTGGTCCGACGATCCCGCCGATCCCAGCTATAATAGACCGGTTCGTCATCCTTCTCCTTATTCAGCCGAACGCTTGTGGCGCGACGATGAGGCTTACGACATCATCGTCGTGCTTGGGCATAACGATGCTCCGCCGCGCCCCGGTCTGGGCAGCGCGATCTTCCTGCATTGCACGGCTACGAAGCCGTTCACCGAAGGCTGTGTGGCGCTCGCTAAGGCCGACCTGCTGGCGATCCTGCCCTCTCTTGCTGCGGGTGACGCCGTGACGATCCGCTAGCTTCGCTCGCCAAACAGGGCGGTGCCAATTCGCACATGTGTCGCGCCAAGCATAACCGCCGCTTCATAGTCGCCCGACATACCCATGCTGAGCCCGGCAACGCCATTATCCCGCGCAATTTTGGCGAGCAGCGCAAAATAGGGCGCGGCCTCGACCTCCGCGGGCGGCACGCACATCAAGCCCGCCACAGGCAAGTCGCCCTTCCGCATCATTTTGAGGAGCGCCGGGACGTCGGCGATCGCGCAGCCGCCCTTCTGCGGTTCATCCCCGATATTGACCTGGAGGAAGCAGGGAAGCCAGCGCGCATGCTTGGCCATTGCCTTGGACAAAGCTTCGATCACTGAAGACCGATCCACCGAATGAATGATGTCAAAGAGTTGCACGGCATCATCGGCCTTCTTCGATTGGAGGCGGCCGACGAGATGAAGCACCAAATCAGGGCGGGTCGCGCGCACCTGCGGCCATTTCTCCTGCGCTTCCTGCACCCGATTTTCGCCAAAGTGGCGATGGCCGGCAGCAATGAGAGGCGTGATCGCGCTCATCGGGTGGTTTTTCGAAACGGCGATGAGCGTGATTTCGGCCGGGTCTCGACTGGCGAGCTTGGCCGCTTTTGCGATTGCGGCCTGGACCGAGCCGAGCCGAATGCGAGCATCTTGATAGTCGTCGAGTGCCATGACGGCGGCTATAAGCGGCCCGGTGCGCACCGACCACCCCCTGCCCCGACTTTGGCTGCTGACCGATGAGCGGCAAGGCGATGCGCTATGGAAAGCTTTGAACGCGCTCCCGCGAGGCAGCGGCGTGATCCTGCGGCATTATAGTCTTGATCGAGCGAGAAGGCGCCACCTGCTCCTCGACGCCAGCCGCATTGCACGCACCCGAGGATTGATTGTCTTGGTTGGCGGAGAGCAGGTGCTGCGTCCATGGCAGGCGAACGGCATCTACGGCTCGAAACGTAACGCAATGAAGGGCAAGCTCCTGGCTTGGCCAGCGCATGATCTGAGAGAGATCCGCGCGGGCGAGCGGTGCCGAGCAGACCTCATATTGCTGTCGCCGCTTTTCCCCACACGTTCCCACCCGGGTGCAAGAGTTCTTGGTAGCCTTGCTTTTGCAAAGCTCGCCCGCGCGACTTGTCTTCCGGTGATTGCGCTAGGCGGCGTGCGCCGCGAGGATCGAAGGCGATTGCAAAGCCTGGGTGCTCATGGATGGGCGGCGATCGACGGCCTCACGCCGCCGAGCCTGGCACATCAGAAGCGGAACGCCGTTCCCACATAAACGGCCTGCGAGTCCTGCCGATCGTCAGTCTTGGGCTCAAGCCGGTCGCGCTGCATCTTGTAACGCACACCGCCTGTAACAGCGAGATTGCGCGTCAGCGCATAGGAGCCGGCCAGATCCACCGAATAAGCCTGATCGACATTGGTCAAATGGGGTCGGTTGCCGATCGCACGTTCGGCGCCCAATTGCAGACGCGTGCTCCATTTGTTTCCGGAGTAGCTCAGGCCGACGTCCGCGGCTTCGCTGTCAAGCGGCAGCAAGCCACCTTCGACCTTTACGATATCGCCGGTGATCGCGAAGCGCTTCCAGCCCACTGCCACGCCCAGATTATACGCGCTGGGGGCCACTGCGGCGATCGCCAGGGTCTGGCCCGCGCGACGCGGCTGCGCCGCCGGCCCGCTCGCCCTTGCCCGGATCGCGACCGTCACGCCGCGCCGGCTGCCCGGCGTAACCGAAGGCGTGAAGTGAAAGCCGCTGTCGGCCAAACCAGCCCGTCCAAAGCTCAACGCACGGCGCGGATCGGCGGCGGCCGGCGTGAACGAGCCGATACCCTCCGCCATGCGGAAAGAGGTCGCGGGCTTTGCCTTCGATTTGTAAGAGGTTGCCGTAACGGGGCTGAGCGCGACAGTCGCAGCAATAGCGACCCCCGCCATCCAAAGCATACCCCGACTCGCAAACATTACAGATATCCCCTTTTGGCCCGCCTCTATCATAAAGCTTCAGCCCAAGCCACTGCCTTGAAAATGAATCCTTTTACTGTTGCAGCTTTTCAACAATATGGCCGCCGAGCCGCGCGCGCACCGCTTGCGGGGCAGCGCGGACCATCTATAACGGCTGCGACTGCCGATTGGTTCTAAGGACGAACATCTATGCGCCGCTCTATTTCCACCGCAACCATGATCGCGCTTGCGCTGACGCTTGCCGCATGCGGGGGCGGCAAGAACAAGCTGCGTGTTGCGAACGATCTTGCGGCGAGCAAGGTCACGCAGATCGGCGTGAACAGCTATCTTTGGCGCGCCGCGCTGGACACGTTTTCGTTTATGCCTTTGACTCAAACGGACTCCAACGGCGGCGTGATCGTCACTGATTGGTACGCCAATCCGGCGGTGCCGAGCGAGCGGATGAAAGTGACCGTGACGATCCTCGACCAGGATCTGCGCGCCGACGCCGTTCGTGTCGCAGCCTCGCGCCAAATTCTCCAGAACGGCCAATGGGCGGACGCTCCGGTACAAGCCGCGACTGTACAGAAGCTGGAGGACATCATCCTCGCAAAGGCGCGTGATCTTCGGCGCAATGCCGTCGCCGGCTGACCGGAGCAGTTCGCATGAGTACGCGCTTCAACCCGGCATCGGCAGACGCGCGCTGGCAGAAGATATGGGAAGAGCGCGGCACCTTTTGCGCCTCTGACAGCAGCGACAAACCCAAGACTTATGTGCTCGAGATGTTCCCCTATCCGTCGGGGCGCATCCACATGGGCCATGTCCGCA
>CBFRWL010000157.1:0-5865 GCA_965727025.1 uncultured Sphingomonas sp. | reverse complement strand
TCAAGTCCCAGTTCCAGACACATTGTCGCTACTCCCTCGGATCCGGCGCGCGCAGTGAAACGCGCGCCGCTTCGGCACCGTCAAAGTCCACGCGAATTACATCATTTGCAAAAATTGCGGTCGCTCCGGTGCAGGTGCCCGACGCGATCAACTGTTCGCGCTGCAGTGCATAGCCTTCATGCGCGCGCAGCCAATTGGCCAGCCAGACGAGCGCGTCGAGTGGATTGCCCATCACATGCGCGGTCGATCCGCTGATCGTCTCGCCATCGCTTCGCGTCAAAGTGACGGATATGTCGGCAAACCGGTCGTCCCAGTGCGACGACAGCTTGCGACCAAGCACCAGGCCGTGCGCCATCGAATTGTCCGCGATAAGCAAGGGCAATGTCAGGTCGCTTGTCACGAAGCGGGTCCTTACGATCTCGATGCCGGCATGGATCCCTTTAAGCGCCGCGCAAATATCCTGACGCGTATAGGGCTGGGTCTGCACCGGAAGGTCGCGACCCATTTCGAAGACCAGTTCGGCTTCAGCGAACATTTCCGCTCCGACGAAGGCGATTTCGCTTCGGTCCGAGTAGATCGCGCTGGCAGGAAGCCTTCCGACAGTTGGTTCGCTCGCCCCGAATGTTTCGCGCACGCCGGCGCCGGTCAAACCCAGCTTCCACACCATCACGGGCATATTGGCTGACTCGTTCACCCTGCGTTGAATTGCGTAGGCCTCGGTGATTCCGGGCGCCCGCACGGGCAGGGCAGCGGCCGCCGCGGACGCTTTCCCCGCCGCGAGGAGGGCATTTTCGAGATCGTCGCAATCGCTTTGCACGGAACTTCCCTTGACGAAGGTGTTCATCATTGTCCCGTATATGTAACAAAGAAACTTTGAAATCTAGTATTGTTTACATTATGTGGATACGTTAGTGAGGCTTGGATTCGCTGCCGAAGCAAATCGCTTCTGCCGCGACACGCAAAATTTTGGTCGAAGGTGGAGTCATGTCAGGACAGTTTGCAACGTTCGCGAAGGCCGAGTCTCTCGGCAGTGCCCTGGCCAAGGGCCCGCGTGGACTGATCATCGACGGGCAATCGATCCAGGCGCAATCGGGAAAGACTTTTGCGACGCTGAACCCCGCGACCGGCAAGGAAATCTGCCAGGTTGCGGAAGGCGGCGCCGCCGACGTGGATCTTGCCGTCAAGGCGTCGCGCAAGGCGCTTCTCGATCCATCGTGGCGCGATATGAGCGCTGTCGACCGCTCCAAGCTGCTCAACCGTCTGGCGGACTTGATCGAACGCGATGCCGCCGAACTGGCCGTGCTGGAGTGCATGGACAACGGCAAGCCTGCGACCCTGACCCAGGCAGTCGAAATCGAGGGCTCGATCAAGACTTTCCGTTATTTTGCCGGGTGGCCCACCAAGTTCGGCGGGGAAACCTTGCCGGTCTCGCCACGCAGCGGCGCCAAAATACTAAACTATACCGTGCGCGAGCCGGTTGGCGTCTGCGGGCTGATCGTCCCGTGGAACTATCCCATGTCGATGGCCGCGTGGAAGGTGGCGCCCGCGCTGGCCGCCGGTTGCACGGTGATCCTGAAGCCTGCTGAGCAGACCCCGCTCACGGCGCTGCGCCTGGCCGAGCTGGCGCTTGAGGCCGGTGTACCGCCGGGAGTGTTCAACGTGATCACCGGCTTCGGCGAAGCGGGCGCGGCTTTGGTGGAACATCCTGGGGTGGACAAGGTTGCCTTCACCGGCTCCACCGAAGTCGGCAAGGCGATCGTGCGCGGATCGACCGGCAATCTCAAGAAGGTCAGCCTGGAATTGGGCGGTAAGTCCCCCCAGATCGTGCTGCCAGACGCCGATCTCGACGCAGCGGCGGCCTCGATCGCGGCGGGAATCTTCTTCAATCAGGGGCAGACCTGCACGGCAGGCTCGCGGCTTTATGCCCACGCTTCGATCCACGACGAGCTGCTCGCTCGCGTCGCAGACCATGCGGCACGTCTGAAGATCGGCAACGGGCTGGACCCGTCGGTAACCTTCGGTCCGCTTGTGTCGCAAGAGCAGTGGGACCGCGTCAGTTCCTATGTCGACATAGGAAAGTCGGAGGGAGCCGATATCATGATCGGTGGCGGTCGGCCCAAGGCATTGGATGAGGGCTTCTTCTTCGAACCGACGATCATGGCCAATGCCGGGCGGGACATGCGGATCGTCAAGGAGGAGATATTTGGGCCCGTGCTCAGCGCATTGCGCTGGAGCGATGCCGATGACCTGGTCACCCAGGCCAATGATTCCGACTTCGGCCTCTCCGCAGGTATCTGGACCAACGATCTGAAGCAAGCGCATCGCCTGGCTGGTGCCGTCAAGGCCGGCACGGTGTGGATCAACTGCTTCAACCTGGTGGACAACGCAACGCCCTTCGGCGGGTTCAAGCAGTCGGGCTGGGGACGCGAGCATGGCCGGCAGGCGATGGAGCTCTACAGCGAGATCAAGAGCGTCTGGGTGAATCTCAGCTAAGCGCCAACAGCATGGCCGGGCATTTGTATAAAGCAGGAGCGGACATGAGCAGGACCATGATAGTCGCGACCGATGGGCAGGCGGTGATGCGCACCCATGATGACGGCAAGACCTGGTATCGGATCAACATCCAGCAGGATCTGGAATATGATGACCGCGTCCGGTGCCTGTTGGTCGATCCGGCCAATCCTGAGGCGCTTTTCGCGGGTGCGGAGAAAGGCCTGTTCTACAGCAAGGACCGGGGCGTTCATTGGAGCCGCGTCGATTGCGCGTTGAACGGCTACGCGGTGTGGAAGCTGGTCGCGAGCGAGAGTGATCCGAACATCCTCTATGCGGGGACCGGCGCGCCCTCGCGAGCTATCCTGTTCCGTTCGCGCGATGGCGGCAAAAGCTGGGAGCGTACCTCGCTCGAAATGCCGGAATTCTGCGCCGGCGTAAACCGGCCGCGCATGCTGGCCCTCGCCGTCGATCCTGATAATGCCGATGACGTCTGGGCCGGGGTAGAGGAAGGCGGCCTGCACCGGAGCCGCGACGGCGGAGACAATTGGGAGAGGATCGATACGAGCTGGTCCGAGTTCGGCGGCAATTCCGATCTTCACGACATCGTGATCCTGAAGCAGGACGATGGGTCGCGCGTGCATCTGGCGCTGACAGTCATCGCGCTTTATCGCTCCACCGACGACGGTAAGAGCTGGACCCGGAGCCCGGCAAAGGAAAATTGGGGCTTGCGATATTCGCGGCTCCTCATGCGCAAGCCTGGCAGCAATCGCGAAATCGCCGTCGGCATCGGTGACGGCACACCCGGAACCACGGCCGCAATTCTGACCTCCGCTGACGCCGGGGAGACATGGACGAGGGCCGAGTTGGATCGACCGTCCAACTCCTGCATGTGGGCCTTTGGCACCAACCCCGCCGATCCGGATTTCATGCTCGCCGCCAGCAAGTTCGGCTATCTCTACCGTTCCACCGATGGTGGGAGGTCATGGGCCAAGGAATGGCGCGAATTTAACGAGATCACTGACCTCGCCTGGGTGCCGGGCGTTCCTTCCGATCTGGGGCTGCCGCATGTCACAAACTGAAACCTCGCCCATCCGGGTTGAAAAGATCGCCCATATCGTCCTGTTCGTGAAGGACCCCGAGGCGTCGGCGCAATGGTATGCCGATGTGCTCAACATGAAGGTCGTCGCCCGCGCGGGCGATGGACCCTACAAGGGCGGCGTGTTCATGAGTTTCGGTGTCAGCGACCATGACATCGCCTTGTTCCCCGGCGAGCAAGGAGCGAGCAAGGGCAAGGAGTTCGAGCATATCGGTCTGATGATGCGTGGCACGAGCATGGACGACCTGCGCCGCAATTACGCCTATTTTCGCGAACGCGGCGTCGAAATTGCGGAGATTCTCGATCATGGCGTTTCGACCGGCATCTATTTTTACGATCCGGATGGACACATGCTCGAAGTGTTTTGCCAGCGCATTCCCGTTGAAGGCGGGGCGGCACAGGCCGAGCTCCGGCAAAACCAGGGACAGGCCGATCTGATCGATCCAGCATCGCTTTGAAACAATCTTTTGGATGTCGGGCACTGCGCTTGCCGCCTGTCCCGCCGGCGCGATGCCGGGATTGATTTTGGGAGAATGACATGACGACTTACGCACCGAATTTCGGCCCGTTCCACATTCGCAAGTGGTTCAGCCAGGTGGAGGAGATCCTGGCCGGCGAGACCGGTGCCGCGTCCGATGGCGCGCCCCTGTTCAAGTATATGATCGGCGCCTGCATCAAAAACCCCTATGCAGGCCGCTTCGTAGAAGACTTGTCGGCGTGGATCGATGCGTCACCCCAGCTCGGCGTGGAAATCGGTCGCCGGCTCAATGCGCTGTCTGGTGGGGCCAAGATCGAAAGTTATGGCAAGGCGATCATGGTCGGGATCGACGGCGAATATGAGCATGGCAATGCCCTTTTGACCAATCCTGCCGCCAATCCGGTTCGCGATGCGGTTGGCGGAGGTGCCTCTTGGGTTCCCTCAACGGGCAAGCGGGGCGTTCCGGGCACCATTCTCGATATTCCCTTCGGCCACAAGGACGCGCTCTATGTACGCTCCCACTATGACACGATGAGTGTTTCTTTCGATGATGCGCCCAATCGAGACGAAGTGATTGTGTGCTGGGTTTTCGCCACGCGCGGCCGGCTTAATGCGCGGCTTGGTGGATTGAAGGCGGAAGACGCCGAAGGCAACGGGTTGACCTGAGCCATGGCCGCTCAGCCAATTGCCTGTTCCGATGCGCCGCCGCAGCCGGTCAGGCTGCTCGCAGGGGAGCGGATCAGCCGGGTCGCCAGCGGCGAGATTAGCATTCACATCCGCGAATGGGGCGATCTTGCTGCACCGGCCATGGTCTTGCTGCACGGCCTGCGTGGCTACTCCGGAACGTGGCGCAAGCTTGCGGCGGCGTTGTCGGATCGTTGGCGGATGATCGCGTTCGATGCGCGTGGGCGGGGCGAGAGCGATTGGGATCCGGAGCGTAATTACTATACGGATGCCTATCTGTCCGATCTTGAAGCCGTGGTCGATAACCTTGAATTGGATCGCTTCGTGCTGCTCGGCCATTCGATGGGCGGGACTACGTCCTATTGCTATGCCGCCAAGCATCCCCGCCGACTGACCGGACTCGTGGTGGAAGACATCACCGCCGGATCTTCGGTGGCGGGAGCGGGGTTTGAACGGATCGTGGCCGAAATGGCAGCCCTGCCGACGCGCTTTGCTGACTGGGCCGAAGCACGCGCCTATTGGCGCAAGCTGCGGCCTGGCGTGTCCGATGCCGCGATCGAGGAACGCCTGTTTGAATCTATGCGGACGGACGGAAAGGGTGGTGTGGTGTGGCGCTATGATGCTGAAGGTATCGCCGCCACCCGGGTTGCTCCCGAGCCTGGACGCATCGTCGATCTGCATCCGGTGATCGCTGCGATCCACACGCCTACCCTGGTCATTCGCGGTGGGCGATCGGATTTCTGCGATCAGGCCAAGGTGGCCGAACTCGAAGCGGTCAATCCGGCGCTGACCCATGCCAGCATCGCCGAAGCATCGCACTATGTCCATGATGACGCTCCTGAAAGCTTCGCGCGCCTCGTGGAAGGCTTCTTGGCCGGACTCAGGGCCAGCCGCGGCGCTTCTGCCATAGGGAACTGAATGCCATGAATGTCCCGCCGGAACAGGATAACATGCTCACCATGCCGTTAGGCGCGGATCTGTTGCTGGACAGCCTGTATTGGGGAGGCGCGCGGATCTGTTTCGCCAATCCGGGTACGACCGAACTGGGGCTGGTCAGTGCGCTCGCGCGGGACGGGCGCCTGCGCTGCGTGCTCAGCCTGTTTGAAGGCGTCTG
>CBFRWL010000156.1:0-5867 GCA_965727025.1 uncultured Sphingomonas sp. | reverse complement strand
CACGCCATCATTGCCGCCGCTTTGGTCGGCGTGATTTTGGTACAGCGTTCGGAAGGCGGTGGGCTGGGTATGGGCGGCAGCCCATCGGGACTGATGTCGGCACGCGGCGCGGCAGATTTCCTCACGCGCGCGACCGCAATATTGGCAACGATCTTCGTACTGATGTCGATCGCGCTCGCCGGGCTGGCAAGCGTACAGCGGGCGCCGCAGACGATCGATACCTCGCTTGCGCGCACCCCAGCACCCGAGAGTACTTCGCCGGCGCCGGCCGCGCCCGCTGCTCCTGCCAACAACGCGGCGGCCCCGGCCTCGAATAGCGCTGTACCGCTCGCGCAATAGCATTCGTCCACAGCTAATTGGCACGCGGGCATAGACGCTGCCTTGCACTTGCCCGGTTGCAGCGGCTAAGCCTTCTCTCCCATGGCGCGGTTCATATTCATCACCGGCGGCGTGGTCTCATCGCTGGGTAAAGGTCTCATGGCGGCAAGCCTCGCCGCGCTCCTGCAGGCGCGCGGCTATAAGGTGCGCATCCGTAAGTTCGATCCTTATCTCAACGTCGATCCCGGCACGATGTCGCCCTATCAACATGGCGAGGTCTATGTGACGGACGATGGGGCCGAAACCGATCTCGATCTCGGTCATTATGAGCGGTTCACGGGCGTACCGAGTCGCCAATCGGATAATGTCACGTCGGGCCGCATCTACCAGCAAATCATCGCTCGGGAGCGTCGCGGGGATTATCTCGGCGCGACCGTGCAGGTCATCCCGCACGTCACCGATGCGATCAAGGCGTTCGCCCGGGCGGATACCGATGATGTCGACTTCGTCCTGTGCGAGATCGGCGGCACGGTCGGCGATATCGAATCGCTGCCGTTCATCGAAGCCATCAGGCAGCTTCGCGCTGACTTGGGCCGCAACAACGTCGTCTATGTCCATGTGACGCTGGTGCCGTTCATTGCCGCAGCAGGCGAACTCAAGACCAAGCCGACCCAGCACAGCGTACGTGAGCTCACATCGCTCGGCATTCAGCCCGATGTGCTGGTGTGCCGCTGCGAGCGCCCGTTGCCGGAGAGCGAGCGTGCGAAGATCGCGCTGTTCTGCAACGTCTCGCCGCAAGCGGTGATTCCCGCGCTCGACGCAAAATCAATTTACGCGGTGCCGCTCCAATATCATGCGGAAGGACTGGACGAGGCAGTGCTTAGCGCGTTTGGCGAGACAAGCCCGCCATCGCCACGTTTGACCCGGTGGGACGATATTATTGATCGACTCGACAATCCCGAAGGTGAGGTCACCATTGGCGTGGTCGGCAAATATGTCGGCCTGCCGGATGCCTACAAGTCGCTGCAGGAAGCGCTGGTCCATGGCGGCATCGCCAATCGCGTAAAAGTCCACATAAGATGGCTCGACGCAGAGCTGTTCGAGCAGGATGAAAGCGAAGTGGCCGCGCGGCTCGAGCCGATGCACGGCATTCTGGTGCCTGGAGGCTTTGGCGAGCGCGGCAGCGAAGGCAAGATCGCCAGCGTTCGTTTCGCGCGCGAGCGCAAAGTGCCTTATTTCGGCATTTGCCTCGGCATGCAGATGGCGTGCATCGAAGGCGCGCGAAATCTCGGTGGCATCAAAAATGCCTCGACCACCGAATTTGGTGCAACCGATGAGCCGGTGATCGGTCTGATCACCGAATGGATGTCAGCGGAAGGCTTGCAGAAGCGAGAGGCGGGCGGCGATCTGGGCGGCACGATGCGGCTTGGCGCCTATCCAGCCAAACTTGCCGGTAACAGCCATGCTGCCGCAATCTACGGCGGTACGGACATTTCCGAACGGCATCGCCACCGTTATGAGGTGAACATCAACTATCGGGAGGTACTGGAACGGGGAGGGCTGGTCTTCTCCGGCATGTCGCCCGATGGGCAACTGCCCGAAGTGGTGGAACGGCCGGATCATCCCTGGTTTGTCGGGGTCCAGTTTCATCCCGAACTGAAATCGAAACCCTTCGATCCGCACCCGCTGTTCGCCAGCTTCATTGAAGCGGCCGTGCATCAATCGCGACTGGTTTGAACGTCTTCGCCGGCTGACATCACGACCGCCATAGCCCAGTCGGTTGGCAGCCGCCGCTACGGCCGCAGGCAACCGTCAGTACCGGCGCAGCAGGCCCGCCAGCCGACCTTGAATCCGCACCTGCTGCGGCTTGTAACGCTGCGGATCATAGGCGCGGTTGGCGGGATCGAGCCGCACCATCGAGCCTTCGCGACGAAAATATTTCAGCGTCGCCTCGCTGTCGTTGATCAACGCGACCACGATCTCGCCATCGCGGGCGACATCGGTGCGGCGGATCAGCGCGTAATCGCCATCGAGGATACCGGCATCGACCATCGAGTCGCCAGCGACCTCAAGCGCATAATGCTCGCCTGGACCAAGCAGCGCGGCGGGAACCGACAAGCTGCTTTGCCCTTCAAGTGCCTCGATCGGCAGACCTGCGGCAATGCGACCGTGCAATGGGATTTCGAGGACATCATTGGCAGGCTGAGGCACGAGCCGGGGCTGTGCGTTAGGTCGCATCGGCACCACATTATCGGAAACTGCGGTTTTTGCCGGCTTGTCACGCTCGGGCATTTTCACAATTTCCAGTGCCCGTGCGCGATTGGGCAGGCGGCGCAGAAACTGCCGTTCCTCGAGCGCGCTAATCAGACGATGCACGCCGGATTTGGATTTCAAATCCAGTGCCTCCTTCATCTCCTCGAACGAAGGCGAAACACCGGTCTCTTTCAGCTTTTCATCGATGAAGCAAAGCAGCTCATATTGCTTGCGGGTCAGCATGGCCGGTATTCCCCAAAGGAACGAACGGAGAACGTGTAGGAAACGAAACGGCTTAAGTCAAGCAATCTCGATGATCTGGACGAGATCTCCAGGGCTGGCCGCCGGGGCATGTGCAGCGCGGATGATAAAGAGCCCTGCTTTGACGAGGTTGGTGAGCGCTGAGCTATCCTGCCCTTCGAGCGCTGACACTCCCTCCTCGTTCCACGTGCCGCGCAGGTAATGATCGCGCTCGCCATTGGCAGGCAAGGCATGCGCCAGCCTCGCCCTGCGAACCGGCGCATAGGGCGAGGTCGAGCCTCCTAGCCTGGCAATCAGCGGACGTGCGAATAGGCACGCGGTGACGTAGGCCGAGAGCGGATTGCCGGGCAAGCCGAGGATGATCGCCTGGCCAAGCGTCCCCGCCATCAGGGGCTTGCCGGGCCGCATCGCCACGCGCCAGAAATCGAGCTGCGCGCCCGCTGCCTCGAAGGCGGGCTTCACCAGATCATGATCGCCGACCGAAGCACCACCGCTGGTGATAATGACGTCGGCATCGGCTGCTTCCCGGATGAGCGCGACGATGCGCTCGATCCGATCGGGCGCGATGCCGAGATCAGTCACCGTGACGCCGGAACCTCCCAGCAGAGCGCGCAGCATCGGCGCGTTGGAGGAGGGGAGTTGATGCGGCGCGCCGTCGGCTCCTACAGGCACGAGCTCGTCGCCCGTGGAGATCAGCGCAATCCGAACCGGACGCCGGACCTCGATCGATGCGTGGCCGGCCGCTGCTGCAAGGCCGACATGGGCGGCGGTGATCAGATCACCAGGCTCGATCAAAACGTCGCCTGCCTCGAAATCCATGCCTTGCGCACGAACATTTTGACCGATGCGTTTCGGCCCGACGCCGTCAAGCCTGAGCTGATCGCCCGATCGTGCTGCTTCTTCCTGAACAAGGACCGTATCGGCGCCGGGGGGAACGGGGGCCCCGGTGAAGATGCGGGCTGCTTCGCCGGGATCAAGCGGCGCAGGAAGCGATGACCCCGCCTTGCTCTCCGACGTCACCCGCCATGGCCCGGGCAGTTCGGAAAAGCGGATCGCATATCCATCCATGGCGGACAAATTGGCGAACGGCTGGGTGCGCCGGGCAATAACCCGCGCCGCAGCCCAGCGGCCGGCTGCTTCGATGAGCGGCGCTTGCTGAACCTCGACGGGCGTAGCCAATGCGAGCAGGCGCGCTTGCGCCTCCGCCACAGGTAGCAAGCCCGTCATGATGCGCGCCAATCTCCGGAGCGGCCGCCTGACTTTGCAAGCAGCCTGACATCGCCGATGACCATGCCGCGATCGAGCGCCTTGGCCATGTCATAAATTGTAAGAAGCGCAACCGAAACAGCTGTGATGGCTTCCATTTCTACGCCGGTGCCATGGTTGGTCGACACTGTTGCGGTGGCAATAATGCCTTTCTCGTCGGAGATGAGATCGAGCTTGACCCCGGAAATGGGCAACGGATGGCACAGCGGGATCAACTCGGACGTTTTCTTTGCCGCCATGATGCCCGCGATCCGGGCAACCGCAAGCACATCGCCTTTCTTGACCGTTCCGGCCTCAATGGCGGCCAGAGCGTCGGCGGTCATGTCGATCCGACCCGTCGCGGTCGCTTCGCGAAAGCTCGGCGGCTTGGCGGAGATATCGACCATCCGCGCCGCGCCGCTCTCATCGAGATGTGTGAGATCAGCCATGCCCGGTCAAAAGCCTTCTCGTTGCGGCTTCGACATCGGCCTGACGCATCAATGCTTCGCCGACCAGGAAACTGCGCACCCCATGTTCAGCCATGGCATCGAGATCGGCTTTGCTCCCCAAACCGCTTTCGGCAACGAACGTGCATTCCGCAGGCGCACTACCGACAAGTTCATAGGTCCGCGCAAAGTCCACCGTGAAATCCCTCAGATCGCGATTGTTCACACCAATCAGACGCGATTGCAATGCCAAGGCGCGTTCAAGCTCGTGCGCGTCGTGCACCTCCACCAGCGCATCCATTTGATAGGCCATGGCTGCGGCCTCGATTTCCGCCATCTGCGCATCAGACAGTGCAGCGACGATGATGAGGATCGCATCCGCGCCAAGCGTGCGCGCTTCGATCACCTGCCAGGGATCTATCATGAAATCCTTGCGGAGACAGGGTAGATCGCAAACGGAGCGGGCCGCGACCAGATATTCGTCGTGACCCTGAAAATAGGGCATGTCGGTCAGCACCGAAAGGCAGGCAGCGCCGCCTGCTTGATAGGCGCGGGCGTGCGCTGGTGGATCGAAATCCTTACGAATCAACCCCTTGGAAGGGGAAGCTTTCTTGATCTCGGCAATCAGTGCGTAGCCGTCGACCGCCTTGCGATCGAGCGTGGCGCGAAACCCCCGCGGCGCCGTCTGCGCCCGCGCGCGCTCTTCGAGATCGGCCAGCGAAATAGCGGCCTTACGCTCCGCGACATAAGCACGCTTGGTTTCGCAAATCTCGGCGAGTTTGTTGGTCATCGCACTGCCACTAGCCTAACAGAACCGCCTATTGAATCTGTTTGTCGCGAACAGGTTCGGGAGATGGCAGATCAGAAGGCAATCCAGCAATCCAGCAGCGCCTTGGCAAGACCTTTGTCGATCGTCTCGGCAGCTTCTTCCACGCCATCAGACAGATTGCCCACTTCACCCGCGACAATCAGCGCCGCCGCCGCATTGAACAACACCGCGTCGCGATAGGCACCTCGCTCACCTTCCAGAAGACGGCGAAGGGCGGACGCATTGAATTGCGCATCGCCGCCTTTGAGCGCAGTCAGCGGATGGCTTGCGATTCCCGCATCCGCCGGCGTGACGCGACTCTTGCCCGTCCCGCAGGCGCCGATCCGGATGACCGTGCTCGGACCCGCGATGGACAGTTCATCAAGCGGCTCGTCACCGGAAACAAGCATGGTCGATGCGGTGCCAAGCATCTCGATCGCTTCGGCATAGACCGGCAGGAAATCGGGTCGCGCCACGCCGATCAGCTGGCGCTGGACTCCCGCCGGGTTGCAGACCGGTCCTGTGAGATTGAAGAC
>CBFRWL010000155.1:0-5934 GCA_965727025.1 uncultured Sphingomonas sp. | reverse complement strand
ATGCCCTGCATCACCGCGGCACGCATGGTATTCGTGACATCTCTCCTATGCCTCAGAAAGCCGGTGACGAGCGAGTACGCGCGGTGCTGTCTCGACCAGTCCGAAACCAAGCACGCCAGCCAGTACGCAAAGGCCGGCCATGAACCACATCACTGAACCGCGCCCAAACCCGTCCGATAACCACCCAGCCAGGGTCGGGCTGAGAACACCGCCGATTATCTCGCCAATGCCCATGACCAGTCCAGACAAGGATGCAGTGAAGCGCGGATCGAAGGATTCCGAGGGGATGGTGGCCATGAAAATCGGAAACACGCCGTTCACTGCCCAGCCGAAGAAGAAGATGATCGCCAGCGTGGCCGGTGATACCGGGCCGTATAAGACACCAAGCGGCAGAAGCGCGGCGTTAAACGACAAGACAATAATGGTGAGGCGCCGGCCGATCACGTCGGAAACGGCCGAGACTACGAAGCTGCCGATGGTTGCAGAAAGGCCCAGAGTGGCCATCAGCCAGCTCGCCTCCTCGGGCGAGTACCCGATATTCTGCACAAGAAACAAGGGCATGAAGGAGAGGCTGCAAACCACATAGGACACCAGCAATATACTGATCAGCGCGCAAAGCCGGATATTGCGAACTGCCAACGCCTTGCGCAGGCTCGGTCTGGCGGAAGGCGCAGTGCCGGTTACACGAGCGACCGGTTCTCGCAGGAACATCCACAGCATGAGACCACTTACGAGACCGGGCGCTGCGGCGAGGAAAAAAGCCGATCTCCAACCAAAGGTCACGGCCATCCAGGTGAGCGCCAGCGGAGCCACGAAGGAACCTAATAAGTTGGAGCCCATATTCTGGGCAACGCCCATGGCCACTCCCCGCCGTTCCTCATCGACCTCGGCTACGATGACAGCGTGGCTTACGGGCATGACACCCCCTTCCGCGATGCCCATAAGCACGCGCGTTGCCAGCAGCAGCAGGAAGCTGTGCGCGAGGCCGGAAACGAAGGAGCAAACACAAAACAAGAGGGTCGCGGCAACGAGGACAGGCTTCTTCCGGCCCAGCCGGTCGGATAGACGGCCCACCCCGAAGCCAGCCAGCGCCCAGGTGAGTGAAAGACCAGATGAGAGCATACCGATCTGAATATCATTCAGCGCCAGCTCGCGGCGGAAGAACGGCGCGAGGAAACCGGCAGAGGTGCGGTCAAAGAAGACAACGCCGAAGTTGATGCTGAGCATCAACACCATCCAGAATTGATAGGGCATCGCTGGAAACTTGCTGTTCATCCAAGCAGCCTTCCTGCTAATTGGCCAATCGCCCTTCAGACAAAGGAATATAGTGCAACCTCCTCATTCGGACCGACGCCATTCCCGAGGAGAAAGCCCATGCCTCCTGCGGAAGCAGCGACCAAAATAGTTGCTGTCGGAGAAACCGGCTGAGAAGGCGATGTTGGTGATCGACTTGTCGAGATCTGAACGCAGCATTTCCTCTGCCCGGTCCAGCCGCCGCGAGTTGATATAGCCACTGGGAGTGGTGCCCATCGCGGCAAAGATATTCTGTACCGTACGAATAGAGACGCCGATTTCGCGCGCGAGTTCGGTCGGACCGAAACTCATGTCAGCCAAATTGATCTGCACCACTCGCCGGGCTCGATCCGAAAGAGAGCGGCAACTCTCCTTGTGACTGCCCTCGTCAGAGGTTGCGAGGCCGATCAGGTCCATCGTGAATTCGCCCAGATTTTCGCGCTGTCCGCCAGGCGCTGATTGGACCCCTGCGAACTGCCATAATGTCATGAAGAAGTTATGCAGCAACTGGGCCCCTAGCGTGTCGCGCGAATAGCACCGGGCGATACGATCATCGAGCGAACCTATGCGGTTCTCGAGAATTGATCGCGGCATCTCGACGATGAGAAATTCATGCGAGGCCAGCTCGAGGCGGTAAGGTGAGCCATCGGTAAGGAGCACGAAATCGCCGCTCCTCATCTCCTGCGTGACGCCGCGATGATGAAAACGGCTGGTACCTTGGTGCTGCATGTGCAGCGAGATATTCTCCCGAACAGATCGCGTGCGCTCTCGCACCACGACCGCTGAACTAGAGTGCGGACGCAGCAGGGTGAGTTCGCCCAGCTTCCACCGCGTCATCTCAGCGGAGAAGGTATCATTCCGGCAATCGACTGTCGTGACTGGTGATGTTTCGGCCGTAAGGTGGTTCCAGTACTCAAGCCGGCATTTCGGCGTAAAGTTCTTGGTTGAAAAGAATTCCAGAACATTCATCTCCGTCCTCCCCTATTTGCCTGAGAGTGCTTCGCCCTCAGTGTCCAACGATATCGACCACGCAGACCGCCCCTCCCACATCGACGTCGTCGCCTGCCGCTATGCAATGCGACAGCATCACGCCCGCGGCAGTAGCCTCGATTTCCTGATTCACCTTTTCAGTCTCGATCTCATAAATCGCCTCACCGATTGCGAAGGCCTCTCCGGGAGCCTTGCAGAAGCGGACGACCGTTGCCGATTCCATCGTCATGCCAATCTTGGGAAGTTTTACCGTCACCTTCATCGCTCAGCCCTGTCCCACGAGTTCGAGTACCGCCTGCGTGATGCGCCCCTCATCCGGAAGCAAATGCGCCTCTGCGTTAGCCGCATAGGGCATGGCGACATTGCCAGGTGTGACCCGGCGGATCGGTCCCTTCAGAAATGGGAAACCTCGCTCAGCCACAACAGCCGCGATCTGACTGGCCGCTCCGCAGCATTCCCTGGCTTCATCGACGATCACCAGCCGTCCGGTCTTGCCGACCGATGCAAGCAAGCGGGCCTCGTCTAACGGCACAAGCGTACGCGGATCGATAACGTCCACCGCGATGCCGCGTTCGGCGAGTTTGCGTGCTGTGGCCAGAGCCGGTTTGACCATCCGTCCTATAGCGACGACGGTAGCCTGATCACCTTCGGTGAGAAGCGCGGCTTCGCCGATTGGCAGCAGATACTCCTCATCCGGCACCATGCCCATGTCTCCGCCGCGACCGCTGGGCTCAAGGAAGAAGCAGGGATTATCGTCGCGGATGGCTGATTTCAGCAAACCCTTTGCATCGGCAGAGTTGGTCGGCACCAGAACCTTGATCCCGCCCATGTTCATCAGTACCGGATATGCCGAATCGGAATGTTGTGCGGCATTACACGCTCCGCCCCCGAAGCTCGCAATGACCGTGATCGGCAGCTTGATCTGACCACCTGTCATAAGCCTGAGCTTGGCCATCTGATTTCCGATGGCGTCCATCCCGGTGTAGATGAAGTTCGAGAACATCAGGTGCAGCACCGGGCGGTAACCTGCAGCCGCGAGCCCGACGGCCATGCCGGTGAGAGTGGCCTCGCTGATCGGCGTGTTTCTCACCCGGTCGGGACCGAAGCGCTCGTGCAACCCGCGCATATCGCCGATTATGGCGAGTTCCACATCTTCGCCATAGACGATCACCTTGGGATCCCGCTCCATCTCCTCGAACAGGGCATCGTTGACAGCCTGGATCAAACGTCTTCTTGGCATCGATCGATCCGTTCCTTCAGGTAAACATGAGCTGCGCTGGGAGATCGACGTCGGCTGGCGTGCCGGCTTCTGCGAAGGCCGCAGCATCGTCGACCAGTTCGGCCACCTCTGTGTCGATCTTGCTCAACACAGATTCATCTCCCGCGCCCCTTGCGATGATCTGGCTGCGCGTAACGATCAGCGGGCATTTCTCCTTCCACGCATCGATCTCTTCCTGCTCACGATAACGCTGCCCCTGAAGGAACAGGGCCTCGGCTTCGAGGTGGCCCTGAATCCTGTATGTGTGCGCCTCGACGAAGCTCGGCCCCTCACCCTGGCGGGCCCGTTCGATAGCGTCACCGGCGGCGCGCCACACGGCCGACACGTCATTCCCATCAACTTCAGTAGCCGGAATAGCAGCCGCCCGGGCACGATCACCGAGTTTGCCGGCGGTGATCTGCGATGAAGGCGTAAATTCGGAATAGCGGTTGTTTTCGCACAGGAACAGCATCGGCAAGCGCCAGACCGAAGCGATATTCATGCATTCCATCACGACACCCTGGTGCGCGGCGCCATCGCCGAAGAAACACACCGCCACCTTGCCATCACCATCGAGCTGCGCGGCGAGGGCCGCCCCGGTAGCAATGGCCAGCCCGGCTCCCACAATGCCATTGGCCCCGAGGATGCCGCGGGCCACATCAGCCACGTGCATAGACCCTCCCATGCCGTGACAGATGCCTTCGCGTTTGCCCCAGACCTCAGCCATCATCGCGCGCGGATCTCCTCCCTTGGCCAGGAAATGGCCATGCCCACGGTGGGTAGAGGTTATGTAATCGCGGTCGGTCAGGTGGGCGCAGACACCCGCGGCAACGGCTTCCTGGCCAATGTAGAGATGGACGCCGCCTGGCAGCTTGCCCGCAGCATTATCGTCACGCAGGCGTTCCTCTATCCCCCGGATGAGGGCCATCTGGCGATACAGGTTCAAAAGCTCTTGATTGGTAGGAGCATGATTGGCTGTCATTTCAGGCACTCGCTCCATTCTGGTCTTCGTCTATCGCGCCTGACCTCAAGCCGCCGTAGCGCACCCCTTCCGTCGGCATCTCTGCACAGGGCGCAACCAGCCGGACAGAAGCGCAATTTCGGAGTTGCACCGACATCCGCAGGCTAGAATCCGGAGCGCAGCGCAACGCCGCCATCCAGCAAAAGCTCCGCGCCGGTCATGAAAGACGATGCGTCCGAGGCCAGGTACAGGGCTAACGCCTTCATCTGTTCTGGATTGCCCATCGCGCCCAGCGGGACTGACTTGTCCCAGACTGCGCGAACGGCGGGGTCGGAAAGGATCCCACCGCCAATGTTGCTTACGACGGATCCGGGTGCAATCGCATTGACCCGGATGCGGTAGGCAGCGAGTTCGAGTGCGACCTGGCGTACCAGGTGCGCAAGTCCTGCCTTGGCGGCGAGGTAAGACGCGTTCACGATGGGTACGGTTATGGTCGATGCATTGGATGTCGTGACGACGATCGAGCCCGGCTTGTCCGCCGCTTTTATCGCCCTAGCCGCCTCGCGTATGGTGTAGAAGGCCCCGGTCAGGTTTACGCGGATGGTTTCGTCCCAGAACTTCAGGTCGAACCGGTCAATCTGCCCTTCTGGCATACGTTCACCGGTACCAGACAAGAAGCCGGGCCCCACGCCGATGCCGGCATTGACAAAAACCGCGTCCGGCCCGCCCCACTCTGCTACGTGATCATCTATCACGCGCACTACCTGTTCATGGTTGCCGACATCGACCGTTGCACCGCGCACGATCCAACCTTTGTCGCGCAACGTGGCTACGGTTTTATCGACTAGTTCCGGATTGATCGAAGCGACCGTTACCTTCGCACCAGCTTCAGCAAGCGTTTCCGCAAATGCCAGCCCCAAACCAGATGTGGCGCCGGTCACGATCGCCGAGCGCCCGGCGATATCAAACTGTTTCAACGTCTCTTGCATCGTTGGCCTCATGCAATTTCCATGGGGTAGCCCGCCGCATCGGCAGGGGGCTCGAACTGCGAAAAAAACGCCCGGGTAGTTGCGACAGTCCGGCATGCCACATCGTCAAGGCTGCAGCGGCGCAACTGCTCACTCAAAATTTCAATCCCCCAGGGGCCGGAAAACCCGTGCCGGGCAAGGACCGAGACGATCCCCGCCAGATCAAATTCCCCTTCGCCGACCAGCAGCCGATGGTTGCGCACCGCATCGTCCGGATCCTCCGGATCCGCCAGCAGCCCGTCGTTAAGTTCCGCGGCGATCAAATCGCCGGGGCGCAGCGCTGCCGCCAGATCGGCCAAAGCGGTGTGGGTTCTGGTTAGGTGCCAGGAATCGAGAAGGATTCCGCCGTTGACCTCCCCTGCGCCCCGCACCAGGGCCAGGCTGAGTTCCACAGAAGGGAAGTT
>CBFRWL010000154.1:0-6004 GCA_965727025.1 uncultured Sphingomonas sp. | reverse complement strand
AGCCGGGCGGCGTAATTGCGCACGCCATCCCATTCGGTCTCGCCATCGCGCAGCAGATCTTCCCACGAATAGCTGTCCGGCTCGGATCTCATCATCCAATAGGCCATGCGGCGCCTCCCTTTGCTGAATCGTTCTTTACAAGTTCGCTACCTTCCGTCGCCCCAGCGAAGGCTGGGGTCCATGTCTCTCTCGACCGAAGATGGCATCGAATATGTTGAGAGACATGGATGCCAGCCTGCGCTGGCATGACGGGTGAAATGAAACGAAATGAACATCAATTCCGCCCTGTTAGCCTGCCCGATCGAGCATGGTCCAGCGGTCGAAAGTCGCCGCCTGCCCATGCATCGCACCGGCCGCGTCGATGATGTTCCAAACCGTCGCCTGCTCGATGCCGAAGCGCTGGCCGCTGGCGGAGATACGGATGCCGGCATAATCGTCGATAAAGCCATCGCGCGTCACGCGATCGAGCAACCGCGCCCGTTCGTCACGAAGCATCGGCTCGGCCGACAGACGGGACGGCAGGCGCATGAACTCGTCGGCCGGCATTTCAAACAGATCGAGCGCCAGCGCATTGCCATAGAAAAAGATCGGATCGGCCTCGGTCCCGTGCGCCACGATCGCGCGCGGCGCATGCCAGAGCGCGACGGCGAGATCATCCTCAGGCTGCACGAGCTGGCGCCCGGTCAGGCGGCGATAGCTTTCGTCGATCAGCCCAATCCTGCCGTCTCGGATCACGCCGACTTCTTGTGAGGCGCGGCGCCCGCCTCCGCATCCAGGAACGCCGCCACCGCACCCAGCGCGACATCGCGATCGAGATAGGATTGCCCGATCCCCCGCGCGAGGATGAAGGGCAGCTTACCACGCGCCATTTTCTTGTCGTGAAGCATATGCGCCGTCAGCGTCGCGCCGCCGGCCGAAATCCCTGCTTCGGCAAGGGTTGCCGGCAGGCCCACCGCGCGCAGATGATCGGTGACGCGCTTTGCATCGGCTTCGGGACAAATGCCCTGCGCGGCCGAGAAACGGAAGGCGAGCGCCACGCCGGCCGCCACCGCCTCGCCATGCAGCAGGCGATCGGAAAATCCCGTCTCCGCCTCCAACGCATGACCGAAGGTATGGCCGAGATTGAGCAAGGCGCGCTGGCCGCTGGTCTCGCGCTCGTCCGCGGCTACGGTCGCCGCCTTCGCGGCGACGCTGGTGGCGATGGCATGGCTGCGGGCGTCGGCATCGCCGCGCATCAGCGCCGCGCCGTTCTGTTCGCACCAATCGAAAAATCCGGCGTCGCCGATCAGGCCATATTTGACGACCTCGGCATAGCCGGCGCCGACCTCGCGCGGCGGCAGCGTATCGAGCGTGGTCGGATCGATCAGCACGAAGCTCGGCTGATGGAAGGCGCCGACCAGATTCTTGCCCGCCGCCGTATTGATCGCGGTCTTGCCCCCCACCGACGAATCCACCTGGGCGAGCAGGCTGGTCGGGATCTGGATGAAGTTGCAGCCGCGCTTGAGGATCGCCGCCGCGAAGCCGACCAGATCGCCGATCACGCCGCCGCCCAGCGCGATGACGTGATCGCTCCGTTCGATCCCGCGTTCGAGCAACGCATCACAAAGCCGGGCCAGTTCGTGCCAGCTCTTGGTTCCCTCGCCCGCCGGCAACACGATCGGATCGATGCTTATGCCGGCGGCAGCCAGCCCTTTTTGCAGCCGGGGAAGCTGCGCCACGGCGAGATGCTCGTCGGTGACGACGACGAAGCGGCCGCCGCGCGCATAGCGTGCCAGCCACTCGCCGGCGCGATCGAGCGCGCCTGCTTCGACGCGCACCTCATAGCTGCGGTCGCCCAGCGACACCGGGATGGTCGTCACTGTGCAAGGGCCTTCATGATCGCGTCCACGGTTTCCTCGTGCGGCTGCGCTTCGCTGCGAATATGGATGGGAGCGAGCGCATAGACCGGATTGCGCGCCGCCGCCAGTTCGGCGAGCACTTCGCGCTCGTTACGGCCGGCTAGCAAGGGCCGCGTCCCGGCGCGACGGCGCACGCGCTCCGTCAGTATGTCGACGTCAGCGTCCAGCCAGACGGCAAGCGCGCGATCGAGGATCAGGGCGCGCGTCTCAGGCTGCATGAACGCGCCGCCGCCGGTGGCGATCACCTTCGGCTCGCCCTCGATCAGCCGCGCGATCACCCGGCGCTCGCCGTCGCGGAAATGCGCTTCGCCGAAGCGCTCGAAAATTTCCGGGATGGTCAGGCCGGCAGCTTCCTCGATCGCATGATCGGCATCGATGAAAGGCAGATCCAGCCGAGCCGCCAGCCGCTTTCCGACCGTGGACTTGCCGACGCCCATGAGCCCTATCAGCGCAATCGGCCGATCGATCAGAGGCAAGGACGCGAGCGACGTTTTTTGTGACATTGAGCGCGGGGCTATACACGGAGGCATTGTCTCGGGCAAAAGCCGGGCCAGAACCAAAACGGGAATGATGCATGTCACGTGGTACAATCATCCTGCTGCTCCTGCTCATCGCGATCGTTGCGGGGGCGATCTGGCTGGGAAAAAAGGATATTTCAGTTACACCCACGCGGGTTGAGAAGGTTGTGAAGCCGGATGCGAAGCCGCAATAAGCGCATCCTTCTGGGGGCATTGGCGGGATGTGCCGGGCTGGCGCTCAGCCTGCCCGCGCTCGGCCAGCACGCGCCCGAATCACTCTTGCCGCCGGGCTTTGGCACGCCATCGCCACAGCCCGCGCCGGCCCAACAGCCGAGCACGCCGCAACCGGCGCCGTTGCTGCCACCGGGACAACAGCCCACGCCTTCGGTTGAGAATCCAGAAGGCGATCAGACCACTCAGGACGAGCAAAATCCCGAGGAGGCCAAGAACCAGCCGGTAGAGCTGCCCGATGCCGCACGACGTCCGATCGATCAGGTCGGTCCGCTGAATCCCGACAATGGTGGGCTGGGCCTGGATGCCTTCGGGCAAATCGATGGGCGCTTCGCCACGCGGCTGATGCGGCGGATCGATGCGCCGATCGCGTCACGCTGGGCGTCGATCCTGCTGCGCCGCGCCCTGCTGTCGCAGGTGGCGACGCCGGCCAATGTGGCGCCCGCCGACTGGATCGCGGAACGGGCCTGGCTGCTCTTGCGCATGGGCGAGGCCGATGCCGCCAAGATGCTGGTGGAGAGCGTCGACACCGATCGCCTTTCGCCCAAGCTGATCATCGTCGCCCAGCAGGTCGCGCTCGCGACCGCCGACCCTTCGGCGCTCTGCCGGCTGACCGACGGCGCCGCTACGTTCAGCAAGGACAAGAGCTGGGATTATGCGCGGGCGATCTGCGCCTCGCTTTCCGGCGAGGGCGCGATTTCGAGCGCGCTGCTCGATCATGCGCGCGGCAATGCGCGCCGTGACATCGATTATCTGCTGGCCGAAAAAGTGGTCGGCGCCGGCGCCAATACCCGGCGCGCGGCCATGATCGAATGGGCCGATGTCGATCATCTGACGAGCTGGCGCTTCGGCCTCGCCAGCGCGGTTGGCCTTGCGATCCCGGACGATCTCTATGCAAGCGTCGGCCCCGAATATCAGGCCTGGCGGGCGCGATCGCCGATGTTCCATGCCGAGGACAGGCTGGCGCCTGCCGCCGTCGCCGCGACCCTCGGGGTCTTTTCCAGCGCCGATCTGGTCGACCTCTACGGCGAGGCCGCCGATCATCAGGGCGATACCGGACGCGACTCGCCGACCGAGCGGCTCCGCGCTGCCTTTGTCGGCGACGACGATTCCGCCCGGCTCTCCGCGATCAAGCAATTATGGGATGATGGCGACAAGCAACCGGGCGGCCTCTATGCGCGCGAAATCCTGACGGCGCGTGCCGCAGCCTTGCTTAAGCCGAGCGACAGCTTCTCATCGGATTATGCGAGGCTGATCGCGTCGATGCTGTCGGCGGGCCTCGACGTGCAGGCTGCGCACTGGGCGCCGCTGGTGGAGGAGAAGGGATCGTCGGGCGACGATGCCTGGGCTTTGCTGGCGGTGGGCGCGCCCCGCGCGCTCGTCGACCTGGGCAAGAGCCGGGTGGACAAATATTGCTCCAGCCTCGGCAGCGATGGCGCCGCCAAGGCGCGGCTGCTGATCGCTGCGCTGGCCGGGCTCGGCCGTCTTTCGCCCGAAGCGGCGTCGGCGCTTGCCGAACGCTATGAATTCCAGCTCGGAAGCCGCAACCGCTACACCGACCTGCTCGATCGCGCCGCCCAGCGCCACGAGCAGGGAACGGTAGCGCTGCTCGCCGCCGTGGGCATGCAGACGCGTGACTGGAAGAATGTACCGGCCTTCCATCTCTATCATATCGTCGCCGCGCTGCGCCGCTCCGGCAACGAGCCCGCCGCCCGCATGATCGCGGCCGAGGCGATCAGCCGGCTATGAGGCGCGCAGCCGCAGCCCGTGCTGTCGGCGGCGATGCGGTTTTGATCGACCGTTTCCTCGAAATGCTTGCGGCCGAGGGCGGGGCAGCGCGGAACACGATCATCGCCTATGGCACCGATTTGCGCGCCGCATCGGCCATGCTCGGCGGAAAGCTTTGCGAGGCAGGGCGCGACGCGATCGAGACGCTGGGCGAAAGCTGGCTGAACCTCGCATCTTCCAGCGCGGCGCGGAAATCCTCGGTGCTTCGGCGCTTTTTCGGTTTCCTGGCCGAAGAGGGATTCCGGGCGGACGATCCCTCCGCCGCGCTGCCGCGTCCGCAACTGGGGCGTCCCCTGCCCAAGGTGCTGACCCACGACGATGTCGACGCGCTGTTCGCGGAGCTGGAGCGGCGTCGCGCGACACTGGCTTCGCCTCAGACGCTGCGGCTGATTGCGCTGGTCGAGCTGCTCTACGGATCGGGGTTGCGCGCGACCGAGTTGGTCTCGCTGCCGCGTAATGCGCTGCGCCGGGACGAGCCGTTCATGATCCTGCGCGGCAAGGGCGGGCGCGAGCGGCTGGTGCCGATTTCGGAGCGGGCGCGAGCGGCGGTGCAGGACTGGCTGGTGCATGTACCCGCCGCTGCCGCCTTTCTCTTTCCGTCAGGCAAGAAGCATCTGAGCCGCGTCCGGCTCTTCCAGCTCATCAAGGCGCTCGCTGCCGATGCAGGCATCGCGCCGGAACGGATCAGTCCGCATGTGCTTCGCCATGCCTTCGCGACGCATCTCCTCGAAGGCGGCGCGGACCTGCGCGCGCTGCAAACCCTGCTCGGCCATGCCGACATCGCCACCACCCAGATCTACACCCATGTCGACAGCCGCCGGCTGGTCGAGCTCGTCAACGCGCGCCATCCACTCGTTGACCTCACCGCCCCTTCGGCCTAACCGGCGCGGATGCCAACCTTCCTCGACTTCGAGAAGGCGATAGCGGAGCTCGACAGCCGGATCGCCGAACTGCGCGAAGGCACGACCGCCGGCGCGATCGAGCCTGAGATCGAAAAGCTTCAGGCCAAATCGGACAAGATGCTCCGCGACCTCTACGCGAAGCTGACGCCCTGGCAGAAAACGCTGGTCGCGCGCCATCCCGAACGACCGCATTTCAAGAATTATTCGGCCGGGTTCGTCGAGGATTTCATGCCGCTGGCGGGCGACCGCGCCTTTGCCGACGACAAGGCGATCATCGGCGGCTTCGGCCGGATCGGCGGGCGGCGCTGCATGGTGATCGGCCATGAAAAGGGCGACGATACCGCCAGCCGCCTCAAGCATAATTTCGGCATGGCCAAGCCCGAGGGCTATCGCAAGGCGATCCGGCTGATGGAGCTGGCCGACCGTTTCAATTTACCGGTGGTGACGCTGGTCGATACATCGGGTGCCTTCCCCGGCATTCAGGCCGAGGAACGTGGCCAAGCCGAGGCGATCGCCCGATCGACCGAATGCTGTCTCGCGCTCGGCGTGCCGGTGATCGCCGCCGTGGTGGGCGAAGGCGGATCGGGGGGCGCGGTAGCGCTTGCTGCCGCCAACCGCGTGCTGATGTTCGAGCATGCCGTCTATTCGGTGATCTCGCCGGAGGGCT
>CBFRWL010000153.1:0-6008 GCA_965727025.1 uncultured Sphingomonas sp. | reverse complement strand
GTGGTGGCCGGTACCGGCGTGGCGGCGCGCAAGCTTCAGTCAGGCTATCTCTATACCTATGCGCTGGTGATGCTGCTCGGCCTCGCGGCGGCGGCAAGCTGGGTGATGGTGCGATAAGAACATGAACCAGCTCGGCTTTCCCATTCTCACCCTTCTGATTGCGCTGCCGCTGCTGACTGGCGTGCTTTGCCTGTTCACGAGCGCTTCGACCGCGCGCTGGCTTGCGCTCGGCGCGACCGTGGCGGATTTCCTGCTCGGGATCCTGCTCTGGACCAGCTACGACGTCGGTGGCGCGCAATGGCAGTTCGTCGAAAGCGTCCCGCTGTTCGGCCGCTTTGCATGGGCGCTCGGTATCGACGGCATCGCGCTGATGCTGATCGAGCTTTCGGTTTTCCTGATGCCGATCTGCATCCTGGCAAGCTGGGATTCGATCGAGAAGCGCGTGCCCGAATATATGGCCGCGTTCCTGCTGATGGAATCGCTGATGATCGGCGTGTTCGCGGCACAGGATCTGTTTCTCTTCTATCTCTTCTTCGAGGCCGGACTGATCCCGATGTACCTGATCATCGGCATCTGGGGCGGCGCGAACCGGATCTACGCGAGCTACAAATTCTTCCTCTACACCCTGCTCGGATCGGTGTTGATGCTGATCGCGATGCTGTGGATGGCGCGCCAGGCGGGGACGACCGATATCCCGACGCTGATGGCCTATGATTTCCCGGTTCAGGCGCAGACCTGGCTGTTCCTTGCCTTCTTCGCGAGCTTCGCGGTCAAGATGCCGATGTGGCCGGTGCATACCTGGCTGCCGGACGCACATGTGCAGGCGCCGACCGCCGGTTCCGTGATCCTCGCAGGCGTGCTGCTCAAAATGGGCGGCTATGGCTTCATCCGCTTCTCGCTGCCGATGTTCCCGGAGGCGTCGTCGACGCTCGTCTGGCTCGTCTTCGGCCTGTCGATGGTGGCGGTGGTTTACACCTCGCTGGTCGCGCTGGTGCAGAACGATATGAAGAAGCTGATCGCCTACAGCTCGGTGGCGCACATGGCGTTCGTGACAATCGGTCTGTTCGCCTTCAACCGTCAGGGGATCGAAGGTGGATTGATGGTGATGCTGGCGCACGGTTTGGTGTCGGGGGCACTCTTCCTCTGCGTGGGCGTGGTCTATGATCGCATGCATACGCGCGAGATCGATCGCTATGGCGGGCTTTCGAACAACATGCCCAAATATGCGCTCCTCTTCATGTTCTTCACCATGGCGTCGGTCGGGCTGCCCGGCACCGCGAATTTCGTGGGAGAATTCCTGTCGTTGGTCGGTGCCTATGGCGCGAACAGCTGGGTCGCGGCGGTAGCCACCACGGGCATCATATTGGGCGCTGCCTACATGCTCTATCTTTATCGCCGCATTGCGTTCGGCGAGGCGCGCACGACCGAAGCCGCGAAGATGCTCGATCTCCGCCCACGCGAGATCCTATGCCTTGTGCCGATCGCGCTGGCGACCTTGTGGATGGGCGTCTATCCCGAGAGCTTCCTCGCTCCGATGCGTGCGGATGTCGGCACGCTGCTGGCTCGCGTCGAACGCGCCCGGCCTCAAAGCGACGCGCAACTCGCAATGGGCAAGGCGCCCGCGTTGCCGGCAGCTGCGGCGCATGGGGAGGCGCATTGATGATGAGCGGCTCACTTCTGCTGACGCTTCCCGAGGTCATTCTTTCCGTCGGCGCGCTTCTGCTGCTGATGATCGCAGCCTTCGCCGGCGATCGAGCCACCCAGCTGATCAGCGCGCTGGCTGTGCTGCTGCTCGCAGCTGCCGGTGTTTCGTTGTTTGGTCCGGCGGGCAGCGGCGGATCGGCATTTGGCGGCCTCTATGTCGCGGACAGTTTCGCTGCGTTCGCCAAATTGCTGATCTATGGTGCGGCGATCGTTTCGATCATCCTGGCGCACGGCTATTTCGAACGAGCCGGCGCGCTTAGGGCGGAATATCCGATCCTGCTCCTGCTCTCCTCGGTCGGCATGGGCATGATGGTCTCGGCCACTGATCTGCTGACGCTGTATGTCGGCCTCGAGCTGCAGAGCCTTTCGGCCTATGTGCTGGCCAGCTTCATGCGCCGCGATCTGCGCTCCGCCGAGGCAGGGCTCAAATATTTCGTGCTGGGGGCACTGGCGAGCGGCATTCTGCTCTACGGCATTTCGCTGCTTTACGGCTTCACCGGCACCACGCTGTTTTCGGGCGTCGCCAGCGCGGCCAGCGACGGGCTCTCCACCGGTGAACTGTTTGGCGTGGTTTTCGTCCTGGCGGGCATCGCCTTCAAGATCTCGGCGGTGCCGTTTCACATGTGGACGCCGGACGTCTACGAGGGCGCACCGACGCCGGTCACGGCGTTCTTCGCCTCGGCGCCGAAGGTCGCGGCGATGGGTCTGCTGGTGCGCGTCGCCATTGACGCGATGGGGCCAGCGGGAACCAGCTGGCAACAGATTGTGATCTTCTCCGCGCTTGCTTCCACGATCCTGGGCGGCGTCGCGGCGATCGGACAGAGCAACATGAAGCGGCTGCTTGCCTACAGCTCGATCAACAATGTTGGCTTCGCGCTGTTCGGCCTCGCGGCGGGGAGCGCCGATGGCGTGGCCGCGACGATGACCTATATGGCGGTTTATATCGTGATGACGCTCGGTAGCTTCCTCTGCGTGCTCCAGATGCGCGATGCTGCGGGCAATCAGGTGGAGACGATTGCGAGTCTTTCGGGCCTTTCCCGCACGCGCCCCGGATTGGCGGCTGCCTTCGCCATCTTCATGTTCAGCCTCGCGGGTATTCCGCCGCTCTTCGGTTTCTGGCCGAAATTTTTAGTGTTCGACGCGCTCGTTGCCGTGGGCTTGTGGCCGCTCGCGATGATCGGCATCGCGACCTCGGTGATCGGAGCCTATTATTATCTCAAGATCGTCAAGACGATGTATTTCGACGAGCCCGAAGCCGCTTACGCGCCGATGGAGAGCAAGGTCGAAGGCGGGCTGATTGCACTTTCTGCGCTGGCGGTTTCGCCTCTGGGCTATCTCGCCATTCCGTTTCTCGCGGCCACCAGCATGGCTGCGGCGAAGGCGCTGTTCTGATCGATTATATCATGCTGAAACAGGTTCAGCATGCTGCGAGGTTGCACAATTCCGCCTGAGTTCATCACTGTCGCGCAGACCGGCTCCACCAATGACGACGTAATGGGGCTGGCACGCGCCGGAGCGCCCGAGGGCATTTGGCTGCGGGCGGAAAGCCAGAGCGGCGGCAAGGGCCGTAGCGGACGCACGTGGATATCTCCGCCGGGCAATCTCTACGCCAGCACGCTGGTCCGCCTCCAATCCGCTGACCCGCCCGCGCCCAGCCTCGCGCTCGTTGCGGCGGTTGCGCTGCACGAAACGGTTTCGGCCTATGCGCCTTCGGTAGAGCTGATGTTGAAATGGCCCAACGACCTGCTGAGCAAGGGCGCCAAGCTTGCCGGCATTTTATTGGAACGCGAACAGGACGCGGTTGTGGTCGGTATCGGCCTCAACCTTGCACATTACCCCGAGGCGGTGGACAGGCCAGCGACCAGCCTGGCCGCGCTTGGCGCAGGAAGCCCAGCCCCCCAGGCGATGCTGGTGGACCTCGCGGATTGCTTCAAGCGCTGGCTGCAGCGTTGGCGCGGTGAAGGATTGGGCTTGATCCGCGCACGCTGGATCGAGCGTGCTCATCCGATCGGGACCGCGCTTTCGGTTAGGTCCGGAGAGAAGATCGCCGAGGGCCTGTTCGATGGCCTCGATTCCATGGGTGCGCTTCGCCTTCGCCACGCCGACGGCGCCGTCGAGGTGATTCCGGCCGGCGACGTTTTCCTGCTATAGAGGCTGCCATGTTGCTCGCGATCGATGCCGGAAATACGAATATCGTCTTCGCTCTCGTCAAGGATGGCGAGATCAGGGCGCGCTGGCGAATAGCGACGGACCCCCGGCGTACGGCCGATGAATATGCCGTATGGCTTCGCCAGCTGCTCGAACTTGAAGGCTTTGGCATGAATGATGTCAGCGACGTCATCATCTCTACGGTCGTGCCGCGCGCGCTCCACAATCTCGAGGTGCTCGCCAGTAAATATTTCGGGTCGGAGGCGATCGTCGCCGGACGCGGAGCGGCAAGCTGGGGAATTACGCTCGACGTCGAAGAGCCGGGATCGGTCGGCTCGGATCGCGTGCTTAATGCGATTGCGGCGCATTCGCTGCATGAAGGCGACTTGATCGTGATCGACTTCGGCACGGCCACGACCTTCGACGTGGTCGATTATACCGGCGCCTATAAGGGCGGCATCATCACCCCCGGGATCAATCTTTCGCTCGACGCATTGGTCAGCGCCGCAGCAATGCTGCCGAGGATCGCGATCGATGCGCCGGAAAGCCGCCGCGTCATCGGGCGCACCACCGAGGATCAGATGCTGATCGGCGTCTTCTGGGGCTATGTCGCCATGATCGAGGGGTTGGTCCAGCGGATCAAGGCCGAGGTGGGAAGGCCCGTCAAGGTTGTCGCGACTGGCGGACTGGCTGTCCTCTTCGACGATCATACCGATTTGTTCGACGCGATCGACGGCGATTTGACCATAAGCGGGCTATGGCTGCTCTACACGCGGACCAAGGTATGAATGTAACCGAGCTTTTGTCAGCTTCGGCAAACGGCGGGGGTGCCGGAGCAGGATCGGCGTACATAACGTTGTGCGGTGTCAGGTCTCGATCTCCTTCGGGCCTAGAGGAGTTTAGAGAAGTCAGATGACGCCGGGTAACGAATTGATCTTCCTGGCCCTTGGCGGGTCGGGCGAGATTGGCATGAACGTCAACCTTTACGGCACCCAGGGAAAATGGGTGATGGTCGATCTCGGCCTCACCTTCGGCGGTACCGACTATCCCGGGATTGATCTGGTGCTCCCCGATCTCTCCTTCATAGAGGAACGCCGTGACGATCTTCTCGGCATCGTGCTGACCCACGGCCATGAGGATCATATCGGCGCGATCCCCTATCTTGCCGCCGATCTCGGGGTTCCACTTTACGCAACGCCGTTCACCGCCGCGCTGATCCGCGGCAAGCTCGAGGACGAAGGCATCGCCAAAAGCGTCAAGCTCAACGTGGTGGATAATGAGGGCCGGTTCGGGCTCGGCCCCTTCACCTTCCAATATGTGCCGCTGGCGCACTCGATTCCCGAAGGCAATGCGCTGCTGATCGAAACGCCTTATGGCCGCATATTCCACACCGGCGATTGGAAGCTGGACGAGGAGCCTCTGCTCGGCGTCCCAAGCACGCCTGAGGAGCTGACCGCGATCGGCGATGCCGGCGTGCTGGCGCTGGTGTGCGATTCGACCAATGTGTTCAACAATGAATATTCGGGGTCGGAAGCTGGGGTTCGTGATGGACTTGATCAGGTCATCAAGGACGCTGAGGGGAGGGTGGTCGTCACCACCTTCGCGTCGAACGCGGCGCGGCTGCAGACCTTGGGCCGCGTGGCGCAGGATTGCGGGCGGAAGCTGTGCGTCGCGGGGCGTTCGATCGAGCGAATCGTCAAGGCAGCGAAAAGCGTTGGCTACCTCACCGATTTCCCGGAAACGATCGATTTCGAAACTGCGATGCGGACGCCGCGCAGCCAGGTGATGATCCTTGCCACTGGCGGACAGGGTGAAAATCGCGCGGCGCTCTCGCGCATTGCTTTCGATACGCACCCGATCAAGCTGGTCGAGGGCGACATGGTGCTATTCTCGTCGCGCCAGATTCCGGGCAATGAAGTGGCGATCGGGCGGATCCAGAATGCGCTGGCAAGCAAAGGCGTGTTGATGGTGACCGATCGGCAGGCCGATATCCATGTTTCTGGCCATCCCGGACGGCCCGAGCTGGCCGAAATGTACCGGTGGATCAGGCCGCAGATTCTCCTGCCCGTGCATGGCGAAATGCGGCACATGGCGGAACAGGCGCGATTTGGCCTGAGCCACCAGATCCCGCGTGCGATCGTTCAGGGCAATGGCAC
>CBFRWL010000152.1:0-6012 GCA_965727025.1 uncultured Sphingomonas sp. | reverse complement strand
AGCCCTTCTTCTCTTTTTTCTTGTACATCGCCAGCATCCGCGCGGTGACGGCGAACCCCCCGAAAATATTGACGCTCGCCAGCACCACCGCGACCAGCCCCAGCCATTTGGAAGTGGCCGAGCCCGCAGCGGCCGACGCGATCAGCGCCCCCACGATGATCACCGATGAAATCGCATTGGTCACCGCCATCAGCGGCGTGTGCAGCGCGGGCGTGACCGACCACACCACATAATAGCCGACGAACACCGCCAGCACGAAGATCGAAAGGATCGAGATGAAATCCATATGCGCTATCCTTCCGATCAGCCCAGCAGGCGCTGGTTGACGACCTTGCCATCCCTGGTCAGCCGCACGGCGTCGCCGATTTCATCGTCGAGGACGGGCTGGCCCTTGTCCTTGTCCCAGAAGGCCGAGAGGAAATTGTAGAGGTTCCGCGAGAACAGTGCGGAGGCATCGGCCGCCATCGTGCCGGCCATGTTCTTGGCGCCGATGATCTTGACGCCATGCTTCTCGACGATCTCACCCGCGACACAGCCCTCGACATTGCCGCCGCTCTCGGCCGCGAGGTCGACGATCACGCTGCCCGGCCGCATCGTCGCGATCTGCGCATCCGATATCAGGCGCGGCGCGGCGCGGCCGGGGATCAGCGCGGTGGTGATGACGATGTCCTGCTTGGCGATATGGGAGGAAACCAGTTCGGCCTGCGCTTTCTGATATTCCTCGCTCATCTCCGTGGCGTAACCGCCGGAGCCTTCGCCCTCGATGCCTTTCACGCTCTCGACGAAGATCGGCTTGGCGCCGAGCGATTGGATCTGCTCCTTGGTGGCCGAGCGCACGTCCGTCGCGGAGACCTGCGCACCCAGGCGCCGCGCGGTCGCGATCGCCTGAAGGCCTGCCACGCCGACGCCCATGATGAAGGCCCGCGCGGCAGAGACCGTGCCCGCCGCCGTCATCATCATCGGAAAGGCGCGGCCATAATGTTGGGCGGCGGTGATCACCGCCTTGTAGCCCGCCAGGTTGGATTGCGACGAGAGAATGTCCATCGATTGCGCGCGCGTGATACGCGGCATGAACTCCATCGCCAGCGCTTCCAGCCCGGCGGCGGCATAGCCATCGATTCGCGCCCGCTCCACGAAGGGGTTGAGCCCCGCCACGATCCACGCGCCAGGCTTGACGCCGCTCAGCGTCGCGGGATCGGGACCCTGAATGCCCAGCACGATGTCGGCCCCCGCCAACGTCGCAGCGCGATCACCCACCGTTGCTCCGGCATCGGCATAGCCCGCGTCGCCATAGGATGCCGCCGCGCCAGCGCCGGCCTCCACCGCCATTTGTGCACCCAGCGCAGCGAACTTCTTCACTGTCTCAGGCGTCGCGGGTACGCGCAGCTCGCCCGCTGCGGTCTCCTTGAGAACCGCAATTTTGATGGCCATGCCTATCTCGCGATCAGCAGGATGACGATGAAGGCGACGATGAAGCTGAGAAGCGCACCCCATTTCAGCAGCGCGAGAAACCCGGTGTAGGTTGTAGCGTGCGCCTGCATGTCCTTCTGCGCGTCGTTGGCAGCCATTGCTTCTCCCCAGTTCAATTCAATTGGCGGCTCTTAATGCGCAGGGCCTGCCGGCTCAACCCCATTCAATGAACAAGGCCGCCACCGTCCGGCAGGTGCACAGAGTGCGGTCAGCACTCTCGCGGCCCATTCCCTCCGTCAGCGCTTCGCGCGGCCACCCCCCGCCGGGGGAGGATCTTAGCCGATCATAGCTCGGCGGGTGCCGCCAGATCCTCCTCAAGGGGGCGAGGGAACCGCCGCAGGCGATGGAGGGATATGGTCGGATGAAATGGCCTCGCCCTGACGTTAAGAGATCGTGGCCGCAATTAATCCGACTTTTACGCCTTGGGATTACAGCGCTGTCTCTGGTTGGGACAGTTGGAATTGATCGATGGCGCACCGCGACGGCCGCTCGCTACTACTGATCGACGACGAACCCGCGCAGAGTCGCCTCATCGAGGCGATCGCGGCGCGGGCCGGCTGGCGCGTGATTCGTGTGCGCGACATCGATCAGGCGATGGATGTCCTGAGCGGCCGGCATGCCCAGTCCGTCGATGTGGTGCTGATCGATCAATGGGCAGCGGACGACAGTGCAGCGGCCATAGTGCGTGAGCTGCGCGCCAACTTTGCGCAGCTTCCGCTGATGGTTCTGACTGCCCAGGATTCCACCGAGCATGCCGTGAAGGCGATGCGCGCGGGCGCCACTGATTTCCTGATCAAGCCGATCGCGCCGGACCGCCTGCTGACCGCGCTCGAAACGCTTCGAGACAGCGATAATCGTAAGGGTGAGTTGCGGCCGCTCAGCGAGAAAATCGCCTATTCGCTGGCCTTTGACGAGATTGTCGGCTCAGCTCCGGAATTTCGCGCGGCGCTGGCCATCGCCGCCAAGGCCGCACGAGCGCGCGTTCCTGTTCTCATCGAGGGCGAGAGCGGCTCGGGCAAGGAAGTGATCGCGCAGGCCATTCACGCGGCGTCGCCGCGCGGCAAGCGCCCGATGTTCGTGGTCAACTGCGGTGCGATCCCGACCAATCTGGTCGAATCGGAGCTGTTTGGCCACGAAAAGGGCGCCTTCACCGGCGCATTCGAACGCCAGGTTGGCCGCTTCGCCCATGCCGAGGGCGGCACCATTTTCCTCGACGAAATCGGCGAGTTGCCGCTTGACGCCCAGGTGAAGCTGCTGCGCGTGCTGCAGTCGGGAGAGATCCAGCCGCTTGGCAGCCGTCATGTGCAGCATGTCGACGTCCGGGTCATCGCCGCTACCAATCGCAACCTGGCCGAAGACATTGCTGAAGGGCGTTTCCGCGAGGATCTCTACTACCGGCTCAATGTCGTGCCCGTGACCATTCCGCCACTGCGCAGGCGGGTAGGGGACATTCCGGCCCTGGCCCGCCACCTGCTTGTCCGGATCGGACAACAGCCGGGCATGCGCCGTATCAGCATCTCGGACGAAGCGATCCAGCTCCTGTCGAGTTTCGCATGGCCGGGCAATGTGCGTCAGCTTCACAACGCTTTATTCCGCGCTGCAATTCTCTGCGAAGGCGACACGCTGACGCCGGCGGATTTCCCGCATATCGCCGTCGAGGCATCGCATCAGGCGGCGACGCCGCGCGCGCCGGGCGCCGCACCCAGCACCGCGGCCGGCGGCATCACCCTGTTCGAACCAAGCGGCCACCTGCGCGCCTTGAGCGAGATCGAAGCGGACGTCATCCGGCTTGCCATCGGCCATTATCGGGGCCGCATGAGCGAGGTCGCCCGTCGCCTGGGCATCGGCCGCTCCACGCTTTACCGGAAATTGGCGGAACTCGGCATCAGCGACGTCGCCTGACTTCGCGCGCCAGCTGCGCTACACTGCTGTGTATGCCAGCCAAAAAAACTGTCCTCATCACCGGCGCGGCATCCGGGATTGGCCTTGCCACCGCGCGTCGCCTCGCCGGGTGCGCGGAAACCAGCATGATCCTTGTCGATCGGGACGCAGCAAAGCTGTCTTCGACCAGTTGGCCAGCGGATGCGGAGATTCGTCTTCGCATTGGTGATGTTACGGACGAGGCATTCTGGCAGGCGCTCGCGGCTGATCTTGCCGATGTCGATTCTGCCGTTTTGAACGCAGGCATTTCTACCGCACGGCAAATCACCGAACTCGATTTCGCCGAATGGCGACATACCTTCTCGATCAACCTCGACGGCATGTTTCTTGGTCTCCGTGCGGTGATGCGGGCGATGCAGGCACATTGCCGCGGCGGTGCCGTCGTGCTGATGTCGTCGGCCGCCGGGCTCAAGGCCGAACCCGGCGTAGCCGCCTATGGCGCATCGAAAGCGGCGGTGCTGCATCTGGCCAAGGTCGCGGCCAAGGAAGGGGCCGGACATCGCATAAGAGTGAACGCGATCGCTCCAGGGGGCGTCGAGACCTCGATCTGGCGCGAAATGGCCTTCTTTCGTGAGATGGTGGCGCGAACGGGCAGCGAGCAGGCTGCCTTTGCGGAGCTGGGCTCGCTTGCCATTCCGCTGGGCCGCTACGCAAAGCCGGAGGAAATTGCTGCCCAGATAGCCTTCCTGCTTTCGGATCAATGCGCTACTGTGACCGGCGCGACCTTCGTCAGTGACGGCGGCTATACGCTGTAGTCGGTTCGCGGCGTCAATGCCTCATCGCGCATCCCGCGCCACACCTTGAGCGCCTGCACCGTTTCGGGCACGTCATGCACGCGCAGCAGCTGTACGCCCTGCTCCGCGCCCTTGAGCGCCAGTGCGATCGAACCGCTGAGCCGGCGGGAGGAGGGCGCTTCGTTGTCGAGTGCGCCGATGATCCGCTTGCGGCTGGCGCCCAGCACGATCGGGCAACCGAGCCCATGGAACATCGAAAGCCCGTTGAGCAGCGCAAGGCTGTGCGCCAGTGTCTTGCCGAAGCCGATGCCCGGATCGATCAGGATGCGGTCGCGTGGCACGCCGGCCGCTTCCGTGGCTGCGATGCGTGCTTCCAGCCAATCGTAGACTTCGATCAGCACGTCTTCGTAACGCGGGTCCTTTTGCATGGTTTCGGGCGTGCCTTGATGGTGCATCAGCACCACCGGACAGCCGGAACCGGCGACGACGTCCACTGCCTCGCGATCAAAAGTCAAAGCCGAGACGTCATTGACCAACGTTGCACCCGCGCCCAGCGCCGCGGTCATGACCGCCGCCTTGCGCGTATCGATCGACACGGCCACTCCGGCGCGCGCCAGCCTTTCGATCACCGGCACCACGCGGGCGGCCTCGTCCCCTTCCCAAATGGCAGCCGCGCCGGGGCGGGTGGATTCGCCGCCGACATCGATGATCGCGGCGCCGGCGGCCGCCATCGCCACGCCCGCTTCCGCGGCTCCTTCAGGATCGCCGACATGCTTGCCGCCGTCCGAGAAGCTGTCGGGGGTGACGTTGAGAATTCCCATCGTCTGCGGCTGATCGAAGCGGATGGTGCGTTCGCCAAGCCGGAGGGGCGTGCGCGGTGCAACGATCCGCGCCAGCACGTCGCGTCCGTGATCGTCCAGCGCCGCCTCAAGTTCGCTGACCGGCAGAAGCTGCTGGGAAACGCGCCTGCCATGCTCCACCCGGATCAGCTCCACGGCGGAAAACCAGATCAGCCCGCCCGCCAGCCGAAGCACCTGCCGGTCATAACCGAAGGGTGCATCCACGAAGCCGGTAGGCCGCAAATAGGTGCGCGCGGTCATCATCTCTCCCAAATCCCACGCCGGATTACACGCGGCACATGCCGTTTGTCGAACCCACTATGCTGTTGGTCCGGCCCATCCAGCGTCGATGGAAGAAAAACGATCGCCAGTCGAACCGGGCGTGACCGCATTAATGCTCATGAAATATAAAGGCTCTAACGGCCGCTCCCAAATCGATTGCGACTGAATAGCATTAGCTATTTACATGGAGGAAAGTAATGAAGCGCCACCTTATTCTTGCGCATGTGCTGTGCGCGGCTGGAACGATGCTGATTGTTTCGGGGGCGCCGGCGGGTGCCGCGGCAATCGAAGCGGGCGACAGCGTCGCGGTGCATTTCGGCGATCTTGATCTGAAGACCGATGCGGGGCTGAAAACCCTCCACCGCCGCATCAGCCGCGCCGCCGACCAGGCCTGCGGTGACTATGACGTGCGCGACCTGAAGCGCGTGGCCGCGGTGCGCGCGTGCCGCAGCTATGCGATGGGCAACGCCGACAAGGAAGTCGAGCTGGCAGTCGCCGCCGCGCAGCGTGGCGAAGGCTATGCTAGCGCGGGCTCATCGCTGAAGGTACGCGCCCGCTAACATCTTGTATTCGCTGGCAACCGCTGGCGATGCGCCTCCGGGGCTCCCTTACCCCGGAGGCGTTTTATCGCCCGGTCAGCAATTTCGCGCCTGGCAGATAGGTCCGCCCGATTCGGACCTCGCCGCCGTCCTGCAGCACGGCCTGCCATACGCCGAGGCCATCGTGACGGAGCTTCGCGATGAAAT
>CBFRWL010000151.1:0-6038 GCA_965727025.1 uncultured Sphingomonas sp. | reverse complement strand
ATGCGATAGCTGTTGGGCTCAAGCGCCAGATTGTCGCGCACGCGAACAAGCGGAATGACAAAACCGAGTTCACGCGAAAGCTGGCGGCGGATGCCTGTGATCCGCCCCATCAACGGCGCACCCTTGCGTTCGTCGACCAGGCTGATCAGGCCGTAGCCGAGTTCAAGGCTCAACGCCGCGCCGTCGCTCACCTCGTTCCAATCGATCGTGGCGGGTGGAGGATTGTCGGCTTCCACCTTGGCCTGTGCCTCCGCATCAACCGGGAGCGGTTTGGCAGCCTTCAGCTTCCAGGCGATGAAACCGGCTATCCCGGCGGCAGGAAGAATTACGAAGTGCGGCATTCCCGGCAAGATGCCGAGGAAACCAAGAATGCCGGCAACCGGCGTCCACGCCTTGCTCGATCCGAATTGGGTGGTGATTTGCCCTGAAAGATCGTGAGGCGAAGAAACGCGGGTGACGATTGCAGCCGCCGCGATCGAAAGCAGCAGCGCCGGGATCTGCGCCACCAGCGCGTCGCCGATCGCGAGCAGCACATAGTTCGACGCGGCCTGCCCGATCGACATGCCGTGGGAGATGGTGCCGAGGATGAGCCCGCCGAGAATGTTGACGACCAGGATCAGCACACCCGCGACGGCGTCGCCCTTCACGAACTTGGAAGCGCCGTCCATTGATCCGTAAAAGTCGGCCTCGGTCGCCACTTCCTGGCGGCGCAGTTTCGCTTCGTCGGGGGTGAGCAGGCCAGCGTTGAGATCGGCGTCGATCGCCATCTGCTTGCCGGGCAGGGCATCGAGGGTGAAACGCGCCGAAACTTCGGAGACGCGGCCAGCGCCCTTGGTGATCACCACGAGGTTGATGATCATGAGAATGCCGAACACGAACAGGCCGACAGCGTAATTGCCGCCGATCAGGAAATTGCCGAACGATTCGATGACGTGCCCCGCCGCGGCTTCGCCGGTATGGCCGTTGACCAGCACGACGCGGGTCGATGCGACGTTGAGCGACAGCCGGAGCAGGGTCGCGAAAAGAAGGACGGTCGGAAAGGCGGAAAAGTCGAGCGGCTTGGCGGCGTTCAGCGCCACCATCAGCACTGCGAGCGAAATCATGATGTTGGTGATGAAGCCGATGTCGAGCACCGTGGATGGTACCGGCACGACCATCAGGCCCACCAGCATCAGCGTGGCAAGCGGCAGGATCGCTCCGCGCCCCGCATCCTTCCACAATTTGCGCTTCACGCCCGCTGCGGCCGTCGACACGTATTGCATCCCCCAATGGATCGGCGGAAAACACACAAGGACCGTGCCATTTCGAGGCGCGGTCCGGGTGTCTTTCCCCGGCTCCGCGAAGGCGGAAAATAGCCTTCGATCAGGATGCTATGGTGAAGATACGAATAATTGGTGAACGAACGCGGGAAGTTTGCTCTTCTACCCTAAACAATATGCGGGCGCGGTCGTTATTCCGGAAAAGCCCGCCTTTAGGCCTTCATGCGTGCCCGTCGATCATAAGCATGGGATGGGCGATCAATGCCGGCTGCCTTGCACAGTGCCTCGAAACGGCGGCGATTGATGTCAGCCAGATAGTTGACTCGCGCACGCGCGGCGTCCGCCAACTTCATCGCATATTGAAGCTTGGCGATAATGTCGGGCGAACCATGCCAGCCGCCGATCGACTGCACTTCGCTCAGCGCATTGGAAAAGCGGCGTGTCGCCTGCTCCACCGCTTCGGCTGTTCCGGTGTCCAGTGCTTTGATTAGGCCTTCGGACGCTTCGGTCAGACGGTTCAGCGCGGCTTCACTCATCGATCAGAATTTCAGCGGAAGATCGAGCGCAATCATTTTTTCGGCAATTGCCTGCGGATTGACCGGATAGCGTCCCTCAGCGATCGCCGCGCGGATATCGGCAACCTTCTGAGCATCGACCGGCGCGCCCAATGCGGCCAGGTCGGCGGCGGGATTGGATACCTTTTCGGTTTTCTCCGCCGCTTCGGCAGCAGCTGGTGAAACCACGGAAGCTGCGGCGCCTTTCAGCGCAGCGTCGGTGCGCGAGAGGTCGACCCGACCCTTTCCGCTCGATCCGATTCCGTTGATCATGTTCAAACCCTTCCGCATTTGCCGAGCCTGTCAGAACCCGATTCATAACGGGTAACGGCAGCGCCCGCAGAAGCTTTAGCGCAATTTCCTTATTATTTGTATCCCGGCAGGCGAACCTGCCCGGCATCGACCACTTCGGCGATCATCACCGGCGCCTTGGGATCCGATTTGACCCGGATCCGGTCGCCAGGCGCACCATCTTCCTGAGCGACGGCTTCGGTGGTGACGCTGAAGGATCCGGACTCGACCGAAAGCTGAACCGGATCGCCCTTTCGCACCACCGGTGCTGCCTTGGCCGGCGTCGCGGCTGATGCCGCAGCGAGGTGCTGCAAGGGAACGCGGATGCGCCAGCCGATCGCCTCGCAGCGAATTGCCACGGCGCCGAGCGCCGGCGGGTCGATTGTCGCCGGCTGCGGGCAGCGTGCCAATTTCAGGCGCCGATCGATCGGAGCGACCGGACCGCCGGGCGTGCCGATGTCAGCATCCAGGGCAGCGACCACGCGCGCTTCCAATCGGTCGAGATTTTCGAATGCCGCAGTCTGGGCCTGTGTAGCCGTAGCGAGCACGAGCGCCATCGGGATAAGCGAGCGGCGGAGGGGCATGGTCACGAAATATGTCTCCTTTGGTCGGGAGATCATTAAGCAAGGTCCGTGCCACAATGACGCTAGCTATGCGGGACAAGGTCGAGCGCGATGCGCTGACCATCGCGGCCTGCGGTTCCATTCATTTCTGGAATGGAGATCAGGATGCGCTGCTCCGACAGGCCGCCGGCTTGGATTGCCCGTGCGACGGCTGCAGCGCGCGCGGCCGCAAGTTCCCATCCGTCAAAGCGGGACGTGTTGCGATCCGCACCGATACTTTCGACGCGGACGTTCCGGCCACCGAGCGCTGCACGACGACCGAGCGCTTGCAGCGAGGCACGTGCCTGGGGCTTCAGAACCGCTTCATTGACCTCGAAAATAGCTTTGGGATCGATATCGTGGCTCTCCGATGAAATGCTGACGGAGCTGCCAAGCGCCTGCTTAATCCCTTGAACGATCTGCGCCTGATGGCCGGATTGGGCGTGCAGCATCACGAAAAATGCGAGCAGCAGGATCAGCAGGTCAGCAAAGCTCAGCGCCCAGACTGGCGCGGCCGGAGCCTTCACGAGACAGTCCGCAGATGCGGCCTTTTCTGGGGTGTGGCGGGCGCAAGCTCGGCCTCGGCGATTTGCAGCAGTCGCTCGAGCGCCTCGCGCTGCCAGGCCAGTTCGGCGTTGGAAAGCCGCTCCAGTCGGCTCGCGATCGGCCCAGCAATGACCGTGGCGAGTACGATGCCATACAGCGTCGTCAGCATCGCGAGCGCCATGGCCGGGCCGATGCGGCTCAAATCCTCCAGCGCCGCGAACATCTGGATGAGGCCGATGACAGTACCGATCATGCCCATCGCCGGCGCCGTTTCTGCGACCGACCGCCAATAACCGATCGCGCCCTGATGACGGCGCTCGCGTTCGGCGAGATCGTGCCGCGCCCAGCGTGCGAAGGCTTCCGCGGTCTGCGCCTGCGCCAGCCGGCGCACCGCGCGGCGGAGGAAACGTTCGGCAGTCTTGATCCGGTCGACGCAAGCGATGTTGCGAACTTCCGTCAGTTTCTCGACTTTTCCGACCGCTACGATCGCCGCCATCGCGTCCGCTTCGGGATCAGCAGTGAAGATCGTGCCCAATGCGCGGAATGCCCGCGCGGCGTCGCCACGAGTCGCGCGCATGGTGGCGACAATGGCTGCTCCGCCGAACACGATCAGCATCGATACTGGATCGATGAAACGCGAGAAATCGCTCAAGAACTGCATGTTACCCCCACTTGCCGATCGGGCGGCAAAACTTTGCCGGGTCCGGCAAATGCTTGCCGGATCCTGGTCCCCGCGCTTGGCTGCGGCCCCATTTGCCAAGCTTTCGGCCCAATTGGCACGGGGCTTGCTTGGACGAGGACGGCATGCCTGCTCACGAGAAGTAACGGCGGGATGCCAGCAAACTTTAGGGATTTTCTTAATGGCGAACGGCGAAACCCTGTTTGGACTGAGCGGCACGGCGCTGCAGCTGCGTTCGCAGCGGCTCGCCCTGCTCGCATCCAATATCGCGAACGCGGCCACGCCTAATTACAAGGCGCGCGATATCGACTTCAACAAGGCGCTCGAAGCCGCGACCAGCGGCAAGGGCACCGGTGTCGATCAGGCTGCGCGCGGTGCGCTTGGGTACCGCGTGCCGCTGGAGGCCTCGCTCGACGGGAATACGGTCGAGCTTTCGACTGAACAAACGCAGTTCGCCGAAAATGCGATGAAATACCGCACCACGCTTTCCTTCCTGGAGGGCCGGATCGGCACGATCATGTCAGCCCTCAAAGGAGAATAAGGCATGGCGAACAACAATCTCTCCGTCTTTGACATCGCCGGGCGCGCGATGTCCGCGCAGATGCTGCGGCTCAACACGACGGCATCCAATCTCGCCAACGCCGGCTCGAGTTCGAGTTCGGAGGCGACCGCGTTCCGCGCGATCAAGCCGGTGTTCAAAACCGTCACCCAGGCGCCGGGCATTGCGACCGTGCAGGTTGACCGGGTTGTCTCCTCGAACATCACGCCCACCAAACGGCACGATCCCACCAATCCGATCGCCGACAAGAATGGCGATGTCTGGGATGCGGGCGTCGATAGCGCGGCCGAGCTCGTCGATATGATCGAATCGGCCCGCCAATATCAAAACAATGTCCAGGTCCTGCAGACCGCCAAGCAACTCACGCTCGACACTTTGAGGCTCGACAAATGACCATAGCCAGTGACACGCTCAGCAAGCTGAACGGCACCGGGAGCGCCAGCTCCACGGCGCAGAAATCCAAATCCAACAACACGGTCGACCAGACCACCTTCCTCAAGCTGCTGACCACCCAGATGCAGCAGCAGGATCCGTTCAATCCGGTCGATAACACCCAGATGGTCGCCCAGATGGCGCAGTTTTCGTCGACGGCAGGCATCGCCGAGATGAATGCGTCGCTGAAGTCGATGGCTTCGGATATCGCAGCTTCGCGCATTGGCGACGCATCGGGCTGGATCGGCCGTGCCGCGCTCGTGAAATCGGATGTCGCGATCCCGCTTTCCGACGGTACCTACGGCGGCAGCATCAGCTTCCCCTCGGACGTGACCAACGCCAGCATCAGCATGATCGATGCCAATGGCCAGACCGTCTACAGCAACACGCTTGGTCCCCAGAAAGCCGGCGAGCTGGCATTCAACTGGAATGGCAAGGACGAAAGCGGCAATCAGGTCGCCAACGGCCCGCTCACGCTCAGGGTCAGCGCGGTCGATAAGGATGGCTCCGTCACCCCCGAGACCGCAACCTGGACCATGATCTCCGCCGTCCAGTCGCCGGCCAGCGGCACCACCCAACTTGTGACCGGCCTCGGTCTGATCGCGCCTGCAGACGCCGAGCGTCTCTCCTGAACCTCATTCAACCGGAGTAGTAACAAATGTCCTTTTATACCTCGCTTTCGGGCCTCAAGGCTGCGCAGTCGGATCTTGCCGTCACCTCGAACAATATCGCGAACGTCGGCACGGTCGGGTTCAAGAAGTCGAGCAGCCAGTTCGGCGACATCATCTCGGCCTCACCGCTCCAGTCTTCGGCGATCGCGGGCCAGGGCACGCGCCTGAAGGGCATCGACCAGCAGTTCACCCAGGGCGGTTTCCAGAGTTCGGAACGGTCGCTTGACCTCGCCCTTTCCGGCCAGGGCTTTTTCGTGACCAAGACCGGCATCACCAATGGCAGCATCACCTACACGCGCAACGGTTCGTTCAGCGTGGATGCCAATCGTTACGTCGTCGACAACAGTGGCGCCTATGTCCAGGTGTTGCCGACCGACGCCTCCGGCACCATCACGGCGACCGGCATTGCGTCTGCGCGCAATCTTCAGCTTCCGCTGACGTCCGG
>CBFRWL010000150.1:0-6115 GCA_965727025.1 uncultured Sphingomonas sp. | reverse complement strand
CCTAGGCGAAGCGCCACTCACGCGCCGGCTCGTAGCCGGGTTTGTAGGCGATATGCTGCACGTCGAACCAGATCGGCAGCAGGTAGCGGACGTAGAAAGCGTAAGTGAGCGTCGCCTTCAGATCGAGCACGTCGAGGCGGCGAATCTCCAGCTCTGGGTGATCGGCCCCGAACGCCTCGCAACGGGCGAGCATGTCCGCAACATCCGCCTCGCTGTCCAGATGCAGGCCGAGATGATCGTCGGACACGCGCACCATCGGCTGCTCATGCTCGGCAATGAACAGGAACTGGCTCGCATCGGGATCGGTCTTGTAGACGAGGCTGGTCTGCTCGATGCCGGGAAAGGCCGATTTCTCAAACCCGAGGACGCCGATGAAGAACGCATCGAAGTCCGCGCGTCGGCGCTGTGTGAAGCCGGGCGGCACGGTGATCTCGGCATGGTTGAGGCGGATCATGCGGCGCGCTCCGTCATCAGATCGTCTCTGTCCGCATCACGGCGTCGGTGCCGCCGTCCATGAAGACCAGCTGGCCGAGCAGATAGCCCGATTCCACGGTTAGAAAAAAGGCTAGAATCTCCGCGAGATCGTGTGGCTCGCCATAATCTGCAACAGCTATCGGATTCGAAGCTCTGAGGATGGCGCGACCCTCGTCGGTTTCGAGAAGATACTGTGTCATCGGTGTTTTCACCACGCCGGGCGCGACCGCGTTGAGGGGGATGCCCGATCCTGCCCAGTCCGCGCCGATCGCCGCGCGTCGCATCCAGAGGGCGAGCGCTCGTTTCGAGGATGCGTAGGCGTTCATCGGTTCGGCGACGGCCGCATCGCGGGCGCCCGGCTCGTCATTGGCGAGGCATGCATCGATGATGCTCCGGTCGGTGGGCAGCAGCACCGCGCTGGATGACACCAAGACGGCACGGGGGCGTTTCGCTTCCGCCAGCAGGGGCCGCAGAAGCTCCAGCGTCGCCACCGCGCCGAAATAGTTGGTCGAGATGATGTGGGCCGGCCGGTCCAGTTTGGCGGTGCCTGCAATCGCGGCGATGCCGGTGATGCCGTCCGGCGCCAGTCTCCGCACGGCATCGAACATCGCCTGACGGCCAGCCTCCGTCGCCAGATCCGCGCAGATATCGCTGCCCGCCAGGTCGACGCCAAGCACCATCTCGCCCCGCTCGCGGAGGAGGGCGGCGGTGGCGGCACCGATGCCGAAGGCCGCGCCCGTGACGACGATGGGACGGCTCACCGGTTGCGTCCTTCCAGAATCAGATCGGCCGCGCGCCAGGCCGACGCCATGATCGGGCCGTTGGTATTGGCGGAGACCATCGTCGGCATGATCGAGCCGTCGACTACGCGCAGGCCCTCGACCCCTTTCACCCGCAGCTTCTCGTCAAGCACGGCGTCGTGGAAATCGCCCATGCGACAGGTGCCGCAGGCGTGATAGCCGGCCTGACCGATCGTCCGGAAGCCTTCGAGGATCTCGTCGTCCGTTTCCATCGATCGGGTCGGCTCGCGCTCGCCGGCGATGAAGGACCGGAGTGCCGGCTGCGCCATCCAGCGCCGGAGATAATGATGCATCGCGATCGTGACCGCGCGATCATAGGGATCGGTCAGATAGTTCGCGCGGATGATCGCCGGCGCCGAAGGATCGGCCGAAGTGATCCGCACCGATCCCTCGCTGCGCGAGCGGAGCGGATAGCCGAACAGCGTCGCGCTGTGCACGGTGTCGGGTGCCAGCCGGCCCTTGGTGTCCAGCATCGCGGCAGCCGGTGACAGCAGTATCTCGATGTCCGGTGTCTTGGATTCCGGCAGCACCGTCGCAAACGCGCCGGCATTGCCGTAGCCCGCCGCCATCGGGCCGGTACCGGTCAGGTAATAGCGCAGCACGTTGCCCACCAGCCTCAGCCCGCGCAGCTGCATGTTGTGGCTGAACGGGCCGTGCAGGTCATAGGTCATCTGGAGCAGCCGATGCTCCAGCATATGCTCGCCGACGCCGGGGCTATCGGCCACCACGGATATGCCGAGGCGATTGAGCAGCGACGCCGCGCCGACGCCCGAGCGCTGGAGGATCTGGGGCGACATCAGCGCACCGGCGGAAACGATGATGTCACGCGCGCTGGCGAACGTCTGCGTGGCTCCATCGACGCTCGCCAGTACGCCGATAGCGCGACGGCCATCGAACAGAATCTTGTCCACCGTCGCGCCGGTCACGACCCGCAGATTGGGCCGCTTGCGCGCGCGCTTGAGGAAGGCCTGCGCGCTGCTTTGCCGCTTGCCTTTCCAGATCGTGCGGCTGGTATAACCGACGCCTTCGCGGCCGGAACGGCTGAGGTCGTCGACACGTGGCACGCCCATCTGTTCGCCGGCGTGGATGAAGGCCTCGCCCAGCGGATCATGATCGGGCTCGATGGTGATGCGCAGCGGACCGTCCGACCCGCGCACCTCGTCGCCGGGCAGTTCATGCCCTTCCATCGCGCGATAGGAGGCGGCGATGTGCTTCCAGCCCCAGCCCTTCGCGCCGAGCACTTCCCACTCGTCATAATCTTCGGGCTGGCCGCGGAAATACATCATGCCGTTCACCGAGGAAGAGCCGCCCAGCATCTTGCCGCGGATCCAGGTTTCCGCCGGCACGTCATCATGCGCCTCGGTCTGGAAATACCAGACATGCCTGGGATCGCCGTAAAGCTTGGCGGCACCACGCGGCATGTGGATATAGGGGCTGCTATCCTCCGGCCCGGCCTCCAGCAGCAGCACGCGGTTGTGGGCGTTTGCCGAAAGCCGGTCGGCGAGCACGCAGCCGGCCGATCCGGCGCCGACGATCACATAATCCCACTCGCCCGTGGCCTGTCCGCTCACAGCGCGGCCCGGATCGCGTCACCGATGACGGTGCGGCTGTCCTCCTCGATGTCCACGGTATCGAACATGCGGTTGTGGCAGAAGGCGACGGCGAGCTTGCTGTCGGGGTCAGCCCAGCCAATCGATCCACCCATGCCCGGATGACAGAGCGCACGCATGTTGCGCGGGGACGAGACCGGCGGGGCTTCCGCCCCGCCCAGCCAGAAGCCTGACCAGCTGATGGGTACTTTCATGCCGAAGAAAACCGGATCGGCATCCTCGAAATGCGGGCGCGGCGCGGCGAAACTGTTCACGCGTTCCGCCGAGAGCAGGCGCACGCCATTGAGCTGCCCGCCATTGGCCAACATCGCCCAGAAGCGCGCTTCGCTGCGCGCGTTGAAGATGCCGCCGACCGCCGGGATACAGGCGCGACGCACATAGGGACGCTCGAAGGGATCCGGCATGAGATCTACGATCAGCGGCTGCGCCTCGCGCATCGCATTGCCATCCGGCACGACATAGACAGCCACGTCGCTGAGCTTGGCCACGCGCGGCTCAGCCTCGTCGGGAATACCCATCCAGAGGTCCGTCGCCCCGATCGGATCGGCGATCTCCTCCTTGATGAACTGCCCGAACGGACGGCGCTTCGGATCGGTGCGGCGCACCACCTCCCCGATCAGCCAACCGAAGGTCATCGATTGGTAGGAGGAACGGCTGCCTGCCGGATAGACGCCCGGCATCTCGGCAATGCGGCGGCACATCCAGTCCCAGTTGGTCATCAGTTCGGGCGTGACGTCGGGCGGCATGCGCAGCACGCCTGAGACGTGGCTGAGGACATGGCGGATGGTGACATCACCCTTTCCGGCCTGCGCGAAATCGGGCCAGTAACGGGCGAGCGGTGCATCGTAATCGACCAGTCCGCGTTCGACCTGGATGTGCATCGCGGTGGCGGTGACCGCCTTGGAGACCGAATAGACATTGAACAGCGTGTCCGCGTCGACCTTCTCGCCGGTCTCCTCGTTGGCGAGGCCGGACCAGCAATCGACGATCTGCTCCTCGCCCTGCCAGGCGCAGACCTGGACACCGATCTCCTTGCCCTCGGCTACGAGCCTGTCGAGCAACTCCTGCACCACGTCATTGACGCGGGTCTCCACTTTCATGGTCATCCGCCCTTTCCTCGTTGCATCGCCCATTCGCGGGAGGCTGCCGCACGAAGGCGCACCTATCAAGTGATCACTACACGGTATCGTCAACCGAACAGCGAGGCATCGTCCAGGCGATCAGCGACGAAGCGCACGAAGCGCGCGGCATCGGCCCCGTTGATCACGCGGTGGTCGTAGCTGAGCGAGAGCGGCAGCATCTGGCGCCACACCAGCTGCCCGCCTGCTCCCGGCGTCGCCACGGGCCGCGCCCGCGTCACGCCCAGAATGGCAACCTCGGGCGCGTTGACGATCGGCGTGAAACCGGTGCCGCCGATATGGCCGAGCGAGGTCAGCGTGATGCATCCGCCCGACATCTCGGCCATGCCGAGGCCCTTGGTCCGAGCCTTCTCGGACACGGCCTGCACCTCGGTCGCGATCTCGGCGACCGTCTTGGTATCACAATCCTGGATCACCGGCACGAGCAGGCCACCTGGCGTGTCGACCGCGACGCCGATATGGACGTACTTCTTAAGCAGCAGCTCGCCGGCTTTGGCATCGAGCGAGGCGTTGAACTGCGGGAATTGCTTCAGCGCGTCGGCCAGCACCTTCACCAGCAGCGGCACGATGGTGAGCTTGGTGCCACCTTTGGCGTTATGAGCCTTGCGACGCTCTTCCAAATCGGTGACGTCGGCTTCGTCCTGGTGGGTAACGTGTGGGATCGCCACCCAGTTGCGGCCGAGGAAAGAGCCCACCAGCCGCTGGATCTTGCCGACCTTCTTGATCTCCACCTCGCCGAACGCAGAGAAATCACCCTGCGGCCAAGGCGCGAGGCCTTCGAGGAGATCGCTCATTAGCTGGCGATCTTGGGCGTAATGGTGCGGTAGAGCTCCATGCGCACATTGTTCGTGTCGAGCGCCGGCGAGATTTCCATTTTGGCGCTATTCAGCTGCGCCAGCAGCGCACCGACGTCATCGGTCTCGACCTCGTAGATGGCGAGATAGGTTTCCGGTGCCGGCGCATCGGGTGCGAGCGGCACCGGCGCGAAGCGCTCGCCGGTCAGGAAACCGTCGAAACCCAGCATCTCGGCGATGTGTATCTCGTCATACCAGCGATGATAGGCCTCCTCCTGCCCAACCAGTGCCCCGGTGTGGAGATGGAGCTGGTAGCGGCTCACTGGATCACCGCCAATACCGTGCCCACCTCGTAGGTCTCGCCGGTTTCCTTCAGGATCTTAAGCGTGCCGGTCGCCGGACTTTCGACCTCGTTGGTCGACTTGTCGCTTTCCAACGCATAGAGCGGCTGGCCCTCGACCGCTTGGCCGCCGTCCGGCACCAGCCATTCGGTGAGCGTGCCTTCGTTCATCGAGAAGCCCAGCTTGGGCAGGAGGACCTCGGTGGCCATGAGTGTCTGATCCTTATCGGGCGAGAGAGATGACGGCTTCGGCGATCCGCTTGGCGTCAGGAGTATAAGCGGTTTCGAGCGGCTTGGAGAAGGGCACAGGCGCATAAGGAGCCCCCATGCGGACGACGGGCTTCTTGAGCTGGCCGAACAATTCGGACGAAAGCGTCGCCGCGATCTCGGCGCCGACGCCGAACTGGGTGACCGCCTCGTGCGCGATCAGGCAGCGGCCGGTCTTGCGGACGGAGGCGAGCACCGTTTCCGTGTCCCACGGCGAGATGGTGCGCAGATCGATCATCTCGACCGAGACACCGGCCTCCTCGATCGCCTTTATCGCGGCCATCGCCTCGTTCATGATGCGCGAATAGCTGAGCACGGTGACGTCGGACCCTTCCTTGGCGATCCGTGCCTTGCCGAGCGGCACCACCGAGCCGGGCTCGGGCGGCGTGCCGGGCAGCCAGTAATTGGGCAGGTTCTCGATGAACAGCACGGGATCCGGATCGTCGATCGCGGCGCGCATCAGGCCGTAGGCATCGGCGGGATTGGACGGCGCCACCACCTTCATGCCGGCGGTATGGGCGAACCAGGCTTCCAGATAGTCGCAATGCTGGCCGCCGGATGCGAACCCGGTGCCCGTCATGGTGCGGATCACGATCGGCACATGCGTCTGTCCGCCCGACATGAAGCGGAGCTTCGCGGCGTGGTTGACGATCATGTCCATCGCCACGGTCGTGAAGTTCATCAGCATGAT
>CBFRWL010000149.1:0-6145 GCA_965727025.1 uncultured Sphingomonas sp. | reverse complement strand
AACGGCAAAGCCGCCGGTGTGTTGAGATCGGCGCTGAGCTTCTCATCGAACTCGGCTAGCACTTTGTCGCTGCAACCGGTCCATGGAGCATAAGGCAGCCACTCGGTTTCAGCTGCGGCTGCCTTGGCTCGCTCCACGGCGTGCACCAGCCGCTTGAGCCGGGTCAGTGCCGAGGCAACGCTTTCGCCGCTGAACTCGAGTTCGCTGCGATAATGGGCGGAAAGGCACATGAGCCGGTACGCCAACGGGTGTACGCCGCGCGCGATGAGGGCGTTGAGCGTCGTGATCCCGCCTTTTGACTTCGACATCTTGCCGGAGCGATCAACCAGGAAATTATTGTGGAGCCAGAAATTGGCGCCCGTGCATGCCGTGTCGGTGAAGGCCTGGTTCTGGGCAATTTCGTTGCAATGATGGATCTCGCGATGATCGATGCCGCCGGTATGGATATCGAACTGTTCGCCCAGATATTTCATGCTCATCACCGAGCATTCGAGATGCCATCCGGGGGCGCCCTTGCCCCAGGGTGACTCCCACTCCATCTGGCGGTGCTCGCCCGGAGCGGAGCTGCGCCACAATGCGAAATCGGCGGCATGGCGCTTGCCTTCGACCTCGGCGATACGGCCATGGCCGGCTTCCTCGGGCGGGGCGCCGGCAAGGCGGCCATAATCCGGTACTTTGGTGACGTCGAAATAGAGGCCGGTGTCCAGCCGATAGGCTGCGCCATGCGCTTCGATCACTTTGGCGAAGTCGATCATTTCGGCGATGTGATCGGTCGCCACGCTCCAGCGCGATGGGTCGATGATGTTGAGCCGAGCGATGTCATGCTTGAAGGCGGCGGTGTAGAAGGCGGCGATATCCCAGATGGTCTTGCCGGTTTTTTTCGCGGCCGCCTCCATCTTGTCGTCGCCTTCGTCGGCGTCCGAGGTCAGATGGCCGACATCGGTGATATTGATCACATGGGTGACGGGCCAACCCTTCCAGCCAAGCACGCGCCGTAGCGTGTCCGTGAACACATAGGCGCGCAGATTGCCGAGATGGGCGTAATTATAGACTGTCGGCCCGCAGCTATAGACCCGCACCATCGTCCGATCGATCGGCGTGAACGTCTCGATCGACCGGCTCAAGCTGTTGAACAGCATGAGCGGTCGCCCGGCCGGGATTGTTATCTCGTGATCGCCTTCCATATTGGCCGGCGGGTATCAGCCATGCCGGTTCGGCACAACCATCCCCTCGCGGGCACCTCGGCCGCTGTTGCAGCGCGATATGGCTCATGCTAGGGCGCGGCGCGTTTTCGCCCGCGTCACTTCAGGAATTGTTCATATGCAAGGATCGGGGTTGATCGCGGGATGACCACCAGTGTGGGGAATGGCGCTTCTAAGGGCGCGGTTCCGGCAACAACCGATCATGGCAGCGATAGCACGCTGAAGCTCGCGCTCGGCGCGATCGGCGTCGTGTTCGGCGATATCGGCACGAGCCCGCTCTACGCCTTTCGCGAAACCTTCGCCGGCCATCATCCGCTGACGCCGGATCAAATGCATATCTATGGCGTGCTGAGCCTGATCTTCTGGTCGATGATGCTCGTCGTCACGATCAAATATGTGATGATCATCATGCGCGCCGACAACAAGGGGGAGGGCGGCAGCCTCGCCCTGCTCGCGCTCATCAGCCACAAGACCGCGGGCGCGCGCTGGACGAGAGGGATCGTGCTGCTCGGCGTGTTCGCCACGGCGCTGTTTTACGGCGACAGCATGATCACTCCGGCCATTTCGGTGCTTTCGGCGGTGGAAGGTCTGACGGTGGTCGAAGCGGGAATGACGCCGCTGGTCCTGCCGATCGCGATTGCGATCCTGATCGGGCTGTTCGTCATTCAAGCGCGGGGAACGGCCAAGGTCGGCTTGCTGTTCGGGCCGATCATGGTGGTCTATTTTATCGTGCTGGCGGCGCTGGGGCTGATCCACATCGTCCAGAACCCGACGATCATCGCAGCGCTCAACCCCTATTATGCGATCCAGTTCTTCGTTTCGGAGGGCAAGCTCGCTTTTCTGGCGCTCGGATCGGTCGTGCTCGCGGTTACGGGCGCGGAAGCGCTCTATGCCGATATGGGGCATTTCGGCCGTGGCCCGATCAGGATTTCGTGGCTCGCTTTCGTTCTCCCGGCGCTGATGCTGAACTATCTCGGCCAGGGAGCGATGATTCTCGGCCTTTCGCCTGCGGCTGCGGATGAAGCGATCCTGAGCCCCTTCTTCCTGCTGGCGCCCGATATGTTCCGGCTGCCGCTCGTGATTCTCGCGACCATGGCAACGGTGATCGCAAGCCAGGCGGTGATCTCCGGCGCCTTTTCGGTCACGCAGCAGGCAATCCAACTCGGCTTCATGCCGCGCTTGCGAATCGCGCATACGAGCGCGCGCGCGGCAGGCCAGATCTATATTCCGGCCATCAATTGGGCGTTGATGGTGATGGTGATCCTGCTGGTGCTCAACTTCCAGACGTCTTCGAATCTCGCTGCCGCTTATGGAATCGCCGTCACTGGCGCGATGCTGATCGACACCGCCTTGCTTGCCGTGGTGCTGTTCCAGCTCTGGAAATGGAACGTCTTCGCGGCGGGCTTGATCATCGCAGTCATGGCGATCGTCGATCTCGGCTATTTCAGCGCCAATCTGACCAAGGTTCCGGACGGCGGCTGGTTCCCGCTGCTCGTCGGCCTGATCGCGTTCACGCTGCTCACGACATGGGCGCGGGGGCGAGCGCTGATGATGGCGCGCTTGCGCGAGGCGGCCATGCCAATCTCGGTGTTCGTCAAATCGGCAGCCAGCTCGGCCACGCGTGTTCCCGGCACCGCCGTGTTCATGACATCGGCTTCGGATGGCGTGCCGCATGCGCTGCTTCATAACCTCAAGCACAACAAGGTGCTTCACGAGCGCGTGGTGCTGTTGACGGTTGCGATCGCCGACTTTCCCTATGTCGATCGCGGTCATCGCATCGAAATGTCCGATCTCGGCCAAGGCTTTTTCCGGCTTGTGCTCCATTATGGCTTTATGGAGGATCCGGATGTTCCGGCGGCACTGAGCGAGGTCGAGAATTGCGGAGCGCAGTTCAAGATGATGGACACCAGCTTTTTCCTCGCGCGCCAGACCCTGCTGCCTTCGGAGCGGCCTGGCATGGCGATCTGGCGCGAGAAGCTGTTTGCCTGGATGCTTCGCAACGCTGAAAGCGCGATGGAATTTTTCAAGCTTCCCACCAACCGCGTGGTCGAGCTCGGAAGCCAGGTCGAAATCTGATTCCCCGCCGGGGATCGCCCGCCGCGCTCGTCCGTTACGCTGGCGGGAGGATTTTCGGAATGAGCGAGATCGCGGGATGGGTCGCGCCGGCGGCTACCATGATCGCAGCCATGATGACTGCGGCCAATTTGGGCGCACGCATCACTGGCTGGGGCTTCGTCGTGTTCGCAGTCGGATCCGTGGCATGGATCATCGTCGCCGCTACCAGCCACCAGAGCAATCTGTTGCTTACCAACGGTTTCCTGACGCTGGTCAACATCGTCGGCATCTGGCGCTGGCTCGGCCGTCGGGCAAAATATGACGAGGGCGCGCACGTGGCCGAGGAGGCAAGCGCTGATGCCCCCTCATCGACGCTGTTTCAACTGGGCGGCATGGAAGGCAAGCCGGTCATCGATGAGCGCGGCGAGACCGCGGGTCACGTCGTTGACGTCATGGCGGAATGCCAAACTGGGCGAATTTCCTATTTCGTCGTGCGCGAAGGATCCGAGCTGTCGCTTGGCGAGACGCTGCGGGTGCTCAACTGGCACGATGTCCGTGTGACTGAGAACGAGCTTCGCCTGAATTTGAGCGACCTGAGAGACGCGACCGAGATCAAACCAGATGCGTGGCCGGTGAAAGTGCCGGCCATGTCCCATCCCGCCGCCTGAGCGGGCAGCCTCGCCTCGACAATCTATATGCCGCTCGGTCAATCCTGGCCCAATTCCCCGCAGCTCAGGTCGAAGGCGGAAAGGCCGGCATCCAGATAGGCCGCCAGCATCGGCATATCGAGCAACTGCTCGATCGCATCGTCGGTGTCGTCGCCAGCTTCTTCCAGCGCGTCGTCCCATTCGGTGGGATCATAAGTTCCCCGGCCCACCAGCGCGAGGGCAAGCACCTCCACGACCTCTTCGTCGGGAAGATCCTCAAGCAGCGCGCGAACTTCGTCCTCGATATCGCTGTCCGCGTCATCCTCGGCGGCAAATCCGTCGTCGGCCTCCGAAAGATCGTCTTCATCGTCATCAGCCTCTGCCGCCGGAGCTTCAAGCTCCCGCGCCTTGGCGATCACCCTGCAAACGGCCTCGATCGGTACGGTCAATTCCATTGCGGTCCCTCATCCGGATCTTTTCAGCGCCGAACGTGATATCGCCTAGTCTGTTCCCGCCACGGCCGGAACGAGCGACTTGAGCGGCACATCCGCATTTTCGAGCTGTTCGGGCGCTGCCGCCACGCCTCCCGTTACCAGCGCGCGGCCTTGCACATAGTCCTTGGTGGCATTGACGCAGTCGAGCGCGATGACCTTCCCCTCGCGGAGATAGATGATCGAGAAGCTGCGCGCTGAAGGATCGCCGCGTTGCACGATCGAATCGAAGCCGATCGAGAGGCCGACGGTCTGCAGCCTGAGGTCATATTGGTTGGACCAGAACCATGGCACGGCGTGATAGGGCTGCGGATGGCCGACGATCGAGCGTACTGCCGTCGTCGCCTGATCGTTGGCGTTCTGCACCGATTCAACACGGATGCGTTTGCCCTCGGCAAAACTGTTCACATGTGCCGCGCAGTCGCCGATGGCATAGATGTCAGGCAGGCTGGTCCGACAGAATTCGTCGACGTCGACGCCGTTGGTTCCCACCGCACCCGCGGCAATCAAGGGTTCAACCGCTGGAATGATGCCGATGCCGACAATCACCATCTGCGCGGGCAGCACGGTTCCGTCCGCCAGCCTTACGCCGCTCACCCTGCCGTTGCTGCCCTCGATGCAGGTCACCGAACAATTGAGCTGGACATCGACACCGTGCGCCCGGTGCTCGGCCTCGTAGAAGCGCGAAAGCGGCTCGCCGGCTACCCGCGCGAGGACACGATCGAGCGCCTCGAGGACGGTAACATGTTTGCCGAACTTCGACAGCACTGCTGCCGCTTCCAGCCCGATATAGCCGCCGCCGATGACGACGACATTCTGTACGTCGCCGATCTCGGCGAGCATGGCGTCGGCATCAGCACGGGTACGAACGGCATGCACGCCGGCCAGATCGTTTCCCTCACAGGAGAGCTGACGCGGGCTGCCGCCCGTAGCCCAGATCATGGTACCGTAGGCAATCTTGTTGCCATCCGCCAGAGTCGCCTCGTGCGCCGCGGCGTCGATCGAGACCACCCGGCGCTTGAGCAGCAGATCGACCTGGCGCTCGGCCCAGAAGGCGGCGGGGCGGATCAGGATCCGCTCGAAGCTCTTTTCACCGGAGAAATATTCCTTTGAGAGTGGAGGCCGTTCATAGGGCGGCTCCGGCTCGTCGCCGAGCAACGCGATCGAACCCTCGAATTTGAGTTGACGCAGCGCGATCGCGGCTTGGGCTCCGCCATGCCCCGCACCCACGATCAAGACATCATATCGATCCAACACTCTCTCCCTGTACAAAGCATCTTGCGCAGGCTCCTTAGCGTCGAGAAAGCATCTGCGCCAGTTGACCGATACGCGCTGCCTGCTATAGCGCCGCCTCGCTCGCGGATGGTGTGCAACTATGTCGATGCAGGGGCGGAGTAGCTCAGCTGGTTAGAGCAGCGGAATCATAATCCGCGTGTCGGGGGTTCAAGTCCCTCCTCCGCTACCACATCGAAAATTCCCGCACCCCAATCGCAAATCCGCCCGGTCGCGGAATGATACCAGCCTCGGGACTTTACGCTGCGCGCGATCGTGCAGATCTTCAGGCATGATTGATTTGCAATACAATCCGCCGCGGATTTGAGTATCGCCGGATACACCGTTGTAACCAGGTGTTTGGTCCGTGGTGCGCCTCGCGGGAGAGCGGCGGCACTACATCGATCAGCAGACTGCAGCAGAAGCCAGCAAACCGTCCCATGGGGAAGCCGAGGCAGCGCTCGCGCAATGGTGACCC
>CBFRWL010000148.1:0-6195 GCA_965727025.1 uncultured Sphingomonas sp. | reverse complement strand
CGCTCAACTTCAGCAGCCAGGGAAACAAAGAGCCTGCCCCTCTGCGGCCAATTGTTGGAGCAGCCGCGCCGGCCGTAAGCTCTCCCTCCCGTTCGCGGCGACTGCCAGCCGGGCTACGATTGCATCCAGCCCCACCGTATCGGCCCAGAACATGGGTCCGCCCGTGTAAACCGGCCATTCCAGGCCGTGAATTGCTGCTGTGTCGATGTCCGAGGCACGAAGGGCAATGCCTTTCTCCAGCAATCTCGCCCCCTCGTTCACTACTGGATAGAGCAGCCGCTCAAGGACACTCCCGGGGTCGGTTTGCCCCAGCGTCAACGAAGCAGGGTCTGCCTCGCCGAACAACAGGCTTGGCCTGAACCCGTAATCGAACAGGGCAGCGTCGATGGTTGAGGCAGGCAAGCCTTCGCGTCGCAATTGTGCCGCCTGATCACGCAGAACCGCAAACAGGCGGTCGGCGATGAGGTCGAGAGACGGCTTGCAAAGTACCGGAACCTTGCCCGATCTACGCAACAGGTCCACCAGCGCCGCAAGGGCGGTTGCGTCGCTGCGCTTGGTGTGGACGACTTCTGCCAGCCGCTTTTCGCCCGCAAACATGTGCAGGCCTACCACGTTTTCAGGAGCGCTGGCGGCTGCGGCCAGATCGTCGAGCAGCGCCAATCCGTCGGTCAGGACGACGATCGCGCCGGTCCGAATATCTTCGGGCAAAGCGTGCGTGCCTGTGACGACAATCAGGTCAGCCTGACCTGACACGGAGACTGCCGGGTCGAAGACGCTTACCGGAACGCCACCGCCCGCAAAGTATCCCGCCGCCGGTTCGGCTCGCCCGCCTTTACCGAGAATGGCGATTGAGTTGATCCGCGGAATTACACTCGCCGGAGACAGATCGGGAACCTTCGCTGCACGGCGCTCCGCAAAAAACGCATGGCGCTGAGCGAGGCTCTCGCGGGTGTTCACCAACGCGTAGGAGAGCTCATATTCGCGCTCGAGCCCTTCGGCAATTGGCAGCTCCACCGCGGCCTCAACCGCCTTGATGATCGCCTCTGGCGCATTGAGGCCACGGAATTCGACAGCCTTGCTGTCGCGAAAGGCCGCGAAGAACTCCGGCTTGCCCCGCATCGGTTCGACCAGCTCCTGTCGATTGCGGATCAGGGGCAACGGCCCACCTGCCGCGAGTATCCGGCGCGCGAACGCGATCGCGTCTGCTTCAAGCTGACCTTCCCCCGCCAGGCAGTCGATCAGACCCAGCTTCAGTGCCTCTGTGGCGCCAACCTGTCGCCCGCTGGTCATCAGCTCAAGCGCCAGTCCGGGGCCCACCATGCGCGGCAATCGCTGCGTACCGCCGGCGCCCGGCATCAATCCGATCTTGACCTCGGGCAATCCGACCGCTGCGGAGGGGACGGCGATGCGGTGGCTGCATAACATCGCCAGTTCGAACCCGCCGCCAAGCGCCGTACCGTGGATCGCAGCGATGGTGGGCTTTCCAGAGTTCTCCACTGCGTCAAGCACGAGCTGCAAGGCGGGCTCCTGCAATCCGCCTCTGAATTCGGTGATGTCGAAGCCGGCGATGAATGTCCGCCCGCCGCACAGCAAAATGATCGCCTCGACCGAGGGATCGGGCCGCATGGCTGCAAAACCATCGATAATTGCCTGACGGACGGTAACGCTAAGCACGTTAACCGGTGGCTCGTCGATCCTGATGATGCCGATTGGGCCATCCCGGCGGAGTTGAAGAACGGCGGCCATGCAATTCCTTTCCCAGATTCTTCTCGGGACCTTCGGCATCCGCCGGGGGTGCGCGCCAACATGACCTATTGCATCGTCCCGGGCCAGCAGTATCTAGAACATGTGAACTACATGCATCATCAACGATAAGCGAAGCGCAGTAGAAATCCCAGTTGAGCGCAAGGGAGCCGGCCATGAAGGATTGTCCATTTACCGGAAAGACCGCTTTCGTCAGCGGCGCCTCCAGCGGCATCGGGCGCGCCATCGCCGAGGAATTCGGCCGGAGAGGCATGCGGGTCGTTCTGGCCAGCCGACAACTGGCCGACGTCGAGCGGGTTGCGGCGGGAATTCCAGGCGCATCTGCCGTGCAGCTCGATGTTCGCGACGAAGCCAACTGGATCTCGGCGCTGGACACGGCCGAGGCACGGCATGGCCCATTGGCCGTGATGGTGAGCAATGCAGGTGTTTCCGGCAGTGTCCTGCCCTTGAGCGAAACACCGTCGGCCTTGTGGGAATGGTCACGCGGGGTCAACCTCGACGGCGCATTCTACGGCCTGTCGCATGGCGCACGGCGCATTCTGGCCTCCGGTCAACCGGGGCACGTTATCGCCACCTCGTCGATGTCCATTTTTGCGCCGCCGGCGGGTTCGGCCATCTATGTCGCCACCAAGTCGGCGATCGTCGGATTATGCGAGTGCCTGCGCGCCGAAATGGCCGATCATCACGTCAAAGTCTCGGTGATCATGCCAGCGTCGGTGAAGTCCAACCTCATCGACGGCAATGCCGCGCGCGCGCCCGAAGCCTTTCCGAGCCGGGACATGGCAGCGCAGGCGGCCGCAATCCGCAACGGCAAGGACCCTGAGGTTGTCGCAAGGCAGACCGCCGACGCGCTGGGAACTGACGAGTTCTGGATCTTCACCCATCCCGAACTCGAACATCGGATCGACACACGGACCGCGGCCATGAAGGCGGCATTGCGGCGCGCTTGATGAGCTCTCTCGACCCGACGAGGCCGTAGCCCCGCCGCCAGTCGTTTTCTTAACCTGCGTTGCTCGCTTCGAGCTTGAGCTTTTCCGTGACCATGGCTGTGAGGTCGCGCTTGAGCGTTTTGCCGCCCGCCGACCGCGGAAACTCCTCCATGAGCTCGAGCCGCTCTGGCAGCTGCCAGGTCGCAAGGCCCTCCGCGCGCAGGAAATCCAGCAACATGTCGAGTTTCAGCTTGGCTTCCGGCGTCGGGATGACGAAGACGCAGGCCCGTTCGCCGAGTACCGGATCGGGCATCGGCGCCACGGCGACATCCTGCACGTCGGGATGCTTGCTCAGCGCCTCTTCGATCACGAGCGGGGAAACGTTGCGGCCGCCCCGCAGGATCATATCCTTGATCCGGCCGACGATCTTCAGATAGCCATCTTCGTCGAACTGGCCCATATCGCCGCTCTTGTAGAAGTGGTCGTCAGTGAACACCGCCTTTGTCTGCTCAGCCGCACCCAAATACCCCCAGGACTTGTCGGCACCCCGCCAGGTCACTTCGCCGACCGATCCCGCCGGCAATGCGGTCCCGTCCGAATCGCGAATTTCGCACTCGCAACCGGGGACGACGCGCCCCACAGTGCCAAGCCGCTTTTCCCGCGGGTCATCAACGGTCGTCAGCGTGGGCGTTCCGGCGTCCGTGGCACCATAAATGCTCTGGATGACAGCGCCCGTCAGCTCCTCGACCTCGCGCGCAGCTTCATACGGAAGCGGCGCGCCGGCATTGGTGATGACCCGCAGGTTGCGGAAATCATCCCGCGATCTCGACCGCAAGATAGGCAGAAGCTTGATGAGCTGGGCCGGAATTGCCGTCACATAAGTGCAGCGCTCGTTCACGATCAGATCGGCGGCGGCTTCGGGATCGCCCCAGCGCGGCAAAATCGCCGAAGTGGCTCCGGCCAGCAGGGGCGTCAGGACAGGATAGACATAGCCGGTCGCCCCGGTTCCGGCCGGCGCGAGCGCTGCCGCGATGTCGTTTTCACCGAAGCGCGCGCCTTCCCGGGCGGCGTTCAGCATCGCCAGCAGGTCATTGCTCGAAAAGCGGCTGATCTTCGAGATCGCCGTAGTCCCGCCCGACAGCATCACGGCAGCCGGATAGTCCGCATCCGGCCGGAGCGAGGCGATCCGCGCTTCGTCCAGCGGCTCTGCCGCGATGAGCGTGTCAAACCGCTTGACGCCGTCAGTCTCTTCGTCCGCACCGATTACAAAGTGCACCTTAATGTCCGGAAGATCGGACCTCAGCTCGGCGATCATCTCGGCAAAGTCGAAGTCTCGGTAAACCTTGCGAGAAACGATCGCTTTAACCTGGGCCTGAGCAAGCAGCTGCCCCACTTCCAGCTGCCGCCAACTGTCATGCAGCGGCATGTACAGCATGCCCAAGCTGTTGCACGCCAGGTGCAGCAAGGGGATCTCGTAGCTGTTGGGCAATTGGCCGGCGATTACGTCACCGGGCTGGAATCCCTCGGCCAACAGCCCGCTGGCGGCGCTCAGGATGTCGCGTCGGAGCTCTCGGTAAGTGACGCGCCGGGTACCAACGATGATCGCCACCTTGTCGGCGTGGCGATCGGCTTGGGCAAAGAAGCGCTCACTCAGGGTGACATCCTGCCACAATCCTGCGGCACGATATTCGCTGGCCTTTTCGGGAGACGTGAGCGGAAGGTCCATCGTCATCGGTCTGGCTCCTAGCGAAAACGGGAAAAGTCGGGCTTGCGCTTTTCCATGAAGGCGCGCCCCCCTTCTTCCGGTTCTCCGGTATCGAAAAAGCCTGGGGCGACTTCCATCACGACGTCCGAGACGTTCTTGCCCATGTAGGGGAGCATGTGATCTTTGAACGAGGACTTGACTGTCTTCAACGCCGTCGGACTGAGCGCCAATAATTCATCGCACCATTTCCGGACTTCGGCATCCAGCTGATCGGCCGGAACCACAGCGTTCACCAGACCCCAATCGAGCATCTGCGCCGCTGTATAGCGCCGGCACAGCATCCACATTTCACGCGCCCGCTTGTGGCCGATGATGCTCGCGAGATGCGAGACGACATAGCCACCCGCCGGCGAGGCCACGCGGGGGCCGTTCTGTCCGAAAATCGAATCCTCCGAGGCGATTGTGAAGTCACAGAAATAGTGCAGATGATGCCCACCGCCGACCGCATATCCCTTCACGCGCGCGATGACCGGCTTCAGGCAGGAGACGATTTCCTCGCCCAGCATCCAGTCATGTCCTTTCAGACCGCCTTCGATCTCCCACTCGATATCTCCGCCGGAGCTGAATGCCTTCTCGCCAGCGCCAGTCAGCACGATGACGCCAACTTCTCGGTCAGCGGACGCGCGGGCGATTGCATCGCGCAGTTCCTCGATCGTGTGCCCATTGAAGGCGTTGAGCCTTTTCGGGCGGTTAATGACGATCGTGGCTACGGCGTCTGAGACGCGATAGAGAATGTCTGTATAGCCGCCGGTGTTTTCGGGATTACCCTCGTTCATTATGCTGTCCTCTTACTCGATTGGGCCCTGGCCAGATGTCCCTCCGAACCGGGCGGCGTCATCAAATCCTGTCTGAACAGACCAAAATACTTTGAGCTTCGAATGCACTTTCTTGCTGAGTCCTAGCGGCCAACCCGCTCGATGATCGTCGCGGTCGCCATGCCGCCGGCGCAACAAATGCTCTGAAGGCCAAACCTGCCGCCCCGACATTCGAGCGCGTTCAGCAAAGTCGTCATGATTCGCGCCCCCGATCCGCCCAAGGGATGCCCGAGAGCGATTGCGCCGCCGTTCACGTTTAGACGATCGTGTCCTACGCCGTGCGCCTTCATCCATGCCATTGGGACTGTCGCGAACGCCTCGTTGACCTCGAATAAATCGATATCCGAAAGGTTGAGCCCGCTGCGTTCCAGGATCTTGCTTGTTGCTGCGATTGGCCCGGTCAGCATCAGCTCGGGGTCCGACCCGACCACAGTGAGGGCATGTATCCTCGCCCGGACCTTCAGTCCCAGGCGATCTGCGGCAGCTTCCGAGGCCAGCAGCAGTGCGGCAGCACCATCGCAGACTTGAGAGGAGTTTCCTGCGGTTACCCGCCCGTCTTCGCGAAAGCTGGCTTTCAGTGTCGCCAGCTTTTCGCGGCTCGTGTCCCGGCGAATGGTCTCGTCCGCCGCAATGATCCTGGCCTCGTCCAGGTCTCGCTCGGCATATTCAGCGAGGTCGACCGGGGCAATCTCGCCGTTGAAATCACCGCGATCCGCCGCCGCCGCCGCGCGTCTGTGGCTCTCCATCGCGAAATCGTCGATGTCATCGCGCGTGAACCCGTAATGATCGGCAATCTTTTCAGCAGCCTCGCCCTGGGAGGTCAGATTGAAGCGGTCCGTCAATTTCCAGCCAAACACTTCTCCATGCAGGGCACGGTTGCTGCCCATCGGAACCCGCGTCATATTCTCCGCGCCGCCCGCAA
>CBFRWL010000147.1:0-6234 GCA_965727025.1 uncultured Sphingomonas sp. | reverse complement strand
AATCCGACCCCGGCAGAATGCTTTGCCAAGTCAGAAACTTCGCCTACCCTGTGCGAGCTTAAGTACGAGGTTGACGTGATTAGCGGTAGCATCGGCACGGGATTTGGGGCGTCACTCAATTGCTCAGCCTTGGATTCGATACCTCTCGCAGATCTTATAGCCGAAGCCGAAAAGCTGACGCTCGGATCCTTTGGGTCCGTGGTCACCTATTCGCGCAAGGTATTCATCCCACTGACGCAGCTGTGTCGGGATGTTTGCCATTACTGCACCTTCGCGCAGACCCCGAGGCACCGAAGCAAGCCTTATCTCTTGCGCGATGATGTGTTGACGATCGCGCGGGCAGGCGTAGCCGCCGGATGTCGTGAGGCGCTATTTACGCTGGGGGACCAGCCGGAAGATCGCTATTCCGTCGCGCGCGATGCGCTGTCAGCGATGGGGCATGAGACGACGCTGTCCTACCTGCGCGAGATGGCGGCGGCGGTGCTGCAGGCAACCGGGCTGCTGCCGCATCTCAATCCCGGGCTGTTGGACGATGCAGATTATGCGGCGCTCCGCCCCGTCTCGGCTTCGATGGGGCTGATGCTGGAGACCGCCTCCGATCGGCTGTCGGAAAGGGGCGGTCCGCACTTCGGCTCGCCCGACAAGTTTCCCGCGCGCCGTCTGGAAGCGATCGCATCGGCCGGCCGTGCGCGTGTGCCCTTCACGACGGGCTTGCTGATCGGGATCGGAGAGACCCGCGCGGAGCGGATCGAGGCGCTGGTCGCGATCCGCGACCTGCAACGCCGCTATGGCCATATCCAGGAAGTGATCATCCAGAACTTCCGGGCCAAGCCCGGTACTAAGATGGCCGACCATCCTGAGCCGCCATTGGACGAGCATCTGTGGACGATCGCCGCCGCGCGGCTGATCCTGGGGCCGGGCATGGTGATCCAGGCCCCACCCAACCTCCACGCGCCGGACGAGCTCGCCGCGCTGCTCAGGGCCGGGGTCAACGACTGGGGCGGGGTCTCGCCGGTGACGCCTGATCATGTGAACCCTGAGGCACCGTGGCCGCATCTCGATATGCTGGCTCAGGCGACAGCCGCCGCCGGCCGCGTGCTGCGCGATCGGCTCGCGATCGGCCCGGCTTATGCGCGCGCGCCGGACGAATGGCTGGAGCCGTCGCTTGCGAAGGTCGTGCGCCGTTCGGTCGATGCACGCGGCCTGCCGGTGGTCGACGGCTGGCACGCCGGCGGCGGCGAGCCGGTTCCCGATATCCTGGTGAGCGGCAGGACGGCCGTGTCGGCGGAGCTAGAGCGGATTATCGAACGCGCCATTGCGGGCGACCGGCTCGACGAGGCGCGGATCGCGCGATTGTTCGCGGCGGACGGGCCGGATGTGACGCTGCTCGCCGAGGCGGCGGATGCGCTGCGCCGCGAGGTCGCGGGTGAGGCGGTAAGCTATGTGGTCAACCGCAACATCAACTACACCAATATCTGCCTCCACAAATGTGGCTTCTGCGCCTTCTCCAAGGGCAGCACCAAGGCCGAGCGTGGCCCCGCCTACCGGCTCGACCTGGAAGAAGTGGGCCGCCGCGCGGCCGAAGCGGTGGAGCGCGGCGCGACCGAGGTCTGCCTGCAGGGCGGAATCCATCCCGATTATGACGGCAACACCTATCTCGACGTGCTGCGCGCGGTGCGCGAGGCGGCGCCGTCGATTCACATCCATGCTTTCTCGCCGCTGGAGGTGACTCATGGCGCGAGTACGCTCGGGCTGCCGCTCGAGGACTATCTCGGGCGGCTGAAGCGGGCGGGGCTGTCGACGCTGCCCGGGACGGCGGCCGAGATTCTCGACGACGAGGTGCGGGCGATCATCTGCCCCGACAAGGTCAACACGGTCGAGTGGCTGGAGGTGATGCGCACCGCGCATCGTGTGGGCCTGCGCTCGACCGCGACGATCATGTTCGGCCATGTCGATGGCTATCAGCATTGGGCGCGACACCTGCTCCGAATCCGCGACCTGCAGGAAGAGACGGGCGGGTTCACCGAGTTCGTGCCGCTGCCATTTGTCCATATGGAGGCGCCGATTTGGCGCAAGGACGGGGCACGATCGGGGCCGAGCTTCCGCGAGGTGCTGCTGATGCACGCGATCGCCCGGCTGGCGCTTCATCCGCTGATCCCCAACATTCAGGCGAGTTGGGTCAAGCTTGGCGGCGACGGTGTCGTCGCGGCACTCCGGGCCGGCGTGAACGATTTAGGCGGCACGCTGATGGACGAATCGATCACGCGCGCCGCGGGTGGCCAGAACGGCCAGCTCTGCGATCCGACGCGCATGGCGGCCCTCGCCGCACAGGCTGGGCGCACCGCCCGCCAGCGCACGACGGTTTACCAACCCGTCGCGCGGCCCGAACTGGCCGCCGCCGGAGGAGAATGAAATGACAAGTTCGCAAACGATCACCGTCATCGGGGGCACGGGCAAGCTGGGCGCGGCGATCGCGCGCCGGCTGGCCAAGGCAGGACGCAAGGTCATCATCGGTTCGCGCTTGGCCGAAAGCGGCGACAAGGTGGCAAACGAGCTGGGCTTTGGCCTGACCGGCCTGGCCAATGCCGATGCCGCCCAGGCGGGTGACATCGTGATCGTGGCCGTGCCGTTTGCGGCGCAGGAAGCGACGCTGGCCGAGATCGCGCCGCATGTCGCGGGCAAGATCGTAGTCGACACCACCGTGCCGCTGGTCCCGCCCAAGGTGATGCGCGTCCAGCTTCCTCCCGAGGGCAGTGCCGCCCAGCGCGCGCAAAAGCTCCTCGGCGAAACCGTGACGATGGTCTCGGCCTTTCACAGCGTCGCCGCGCACAAGCTCGCCACCGATGAGAATATCGCCTGCGATGTGCTCGTGTTCGGTGACGACAAGAACGCCCGCGCCCAGGTGGTTGAGCTTGTCACCCAGACGGGACTGCGCGGCATCCACGGCGGCGCACTCGCCAACTCCGCCGCCGCCGAGGCGATGACCTCGATCCTCATCTTCATCAACAAAACCTACAGCGTCGACGGTGCGGGCATTCAGATCACAGGGAAGCTGATCGAACCCGAGTGAAGGCCCCGTCGCCCTCCGTCCAGATGCTCCGCCGTGGCACGATCATCAACTATGATTATGAGCCGGCCGCCTCGCCAAACATATGGCCGTCCCCTTCATCCTCTCGAAAACCCCCGTGGAAGGCATTCGGCATTCCGCGCTATGGCCAGGACACCGACGCAATTCTCGGCGAGCTTGGCAAGTCCGAGCTGGAGATCGAGGCGCTGAAGGACGAAGGCGCCCGCTGACCGGCCTTTTTGCCCTTCGAGGTTGACATAGGCCGTCGGTGCGCCGAGCACAGCCCCGTTTTGGGCTGGCGGATAAGACGAATGGTTGAGATCCATCCCTTAGGCAGCATCGGCGAGGTCGAGGCCGGTGCGGATCTTGCGGCTGTTCTTGGCGATGCCCTTCAGGAGGCCGGCCTCGCACCCGAAGCGAATGATATTCTGGTGGTCACGCAGAAGATCGTCTCGAAGGCCGAAAACCGCTTTGTCGATCTGGCGACCGTCGCGCCCTGCGCACGGGCGATCGAGCTCGCCGCCGTCACCCGCAAGGACCCGCGCATCGTCGAACTCGTGCTGCAGGAATCGAGCGAGATCCTCCGCGCGGTCCCGCATGTGCTTATCGCGCGGCATCGCACCGGATGCGTCATGGCGAATGCCGGGATCGATCGGTCGAACCTCGGGCGCGAGGGCGACTATGTGCTCCTTCTTCCCGTCGATCCGGACGCATCGGCGGACCGGCTCCGCAGCGCGATGGCCGATCGTTGGCCGATGCCGCCCGCCGTCCTGATCTCGGACAGCTTCGGGCGGCCGTGGCGTTACGGCGTGGTCAACGTCGCGATCGGCGCGAGCGGGCTGCCCTCGTTGATCGACCAGCGGGGCCAACCCGATCGTGACGGCCGCACGCTCGAGGTCACCCAGTTCGCCTTCGCCGACGCGGTTGCGACGGCGGCTGGCCTCGTGACCGGCGAGGGGGCCGAGAGCATCCCGGCGGTGCTGGTGCGTGGCTTGAGTTGGGGTGGCGTGCCCGCTCCGGCGACGGCCTTGGTACGTCCGCTGTCGGAAGATCTATTCCGGTGAGCGGCGTCGTGGTGCTAACCGGCGGTGTCGGCGGCGCCAAGCTGGTGCTGGGGCTGCAGCATGTCGTCGAGCCGGCATCGATCACCGCGATCGTCAACACGGGCGACGACTTTCGTCATTTCGGGCTCGCCGTCTCGCCAGATATCGACACGCTCCTCTACACCCTCTCAGGCAAGGCGAATGCTGCGCAGGGTTGGGGGAGGGCCGGCGAGACTTGGAGCTTCATGGCGGCGGCACGCGAACTCGGCGGTCCGGGCTGGTTTCAGCTGGGCGACGGTGACCTCGCGCTCCATATCCTGCGAAGCGACGCGCTGGCGCGTGGCCGGACGCTGTCGGAGGTGACGCGCGGGTTCGCAACCGCCATGGGCATCGAGGTCGCCGTGCTGCCGATGAGCGATGATCCGGTCTCGACCATGGTGGTGACGGATGAAGCGGTGCTGGAGTTCCAGCGTTATTTCGTTGAACTCCGGTGCGAGCCGGAAGTCCGCGCCATCCGTTTCGAAGGCGCGGCCATCTCCTCACCGGCGCCCGGCGTAATCGAGGCGATCACGAGCCCGAACACGCAGGCAATCCTCGTCGCGCCCTCGAACCCCTTCCTCAGCATCGATCCGATCCTGGTCGTTCCCGGCATCGCCGAAGCCTTAACCGCAGCGCTCGCGCCCATCGTGGCGGTCTCGCCGATCGTTGGCGGGCAGGCGGTCAAAGGGCCGACGGCCAAGCTCATGCGGGAATTCGGCCTCAAGATCGATGCCGCAACCATCGCCGACCATTATGCGCCATGGCTCGACGGCATCCTGGTCGACGAGCGCGACCCCGAGCCGGCGCTGTCGATCCCGTGCGGCCGCGCGGACACGCTCATGAATGATCTGCCCGACCGGATCCGCGTCGCCCGCGCCGCACTCGATCTTGCGCGTAGGATTGGTCGATGAGATGGACCGCGATCGTGCCTCTGAAGTCGGCTGGGTCCCGAAAGTCCCGCCTGAGCGAACGGGTCGCCGCCGCGGAACGTGAGCGGCTTTCACTTGTCCTCTTCGGGCATGTGAGCGGGGTTCTTGCCCGAAGCGAGCGGATCTCGGCTCTTCTGGTGTTGAGCCCGGCGCGGCCCGAAGGCTGGGGCGGGGATTGGCGCGAGGACCAGGGTCGCGGTCTCAATCCCGAACTGGATGAGGCGCTTTCCGACCTCCAGGAGGGAAAGCTCATCATCCACCCAGACCTTCCGCTGCTCAGCGTCGTGGATATCGATGCGCTGCTCGAAACAGCCGAACGATCCGGACTGGCAATTGCCCCTGACCGGCATGACAGGGGTACCAACGCGCTGGCGCTCGCCGACGGCAGGGCTTTTTCATGCTGCTTCGGCGAGGACAGTTTCGCGCGGCATCAGCAGGGATCGGGCGGCGCGTTTGGGATCGTGCGCCGGGCCGGTCTGGCGTTCGATTGTGATACGCCGGCCGATCTTGAGGAAGCCTTGGAGGCCGGATTGCCACTCTTCTCCCGAATACGCGCGGCGATTGCCGTCTGATCGGATCGGATCAGAGCCGCAGGGCCGTCGTTGCCTTTATATCGGACGGGGTCACGATCGAATTGATCTCTTGGTTACCCCGGACGCGCCTCAAGCGTGAGTTCGGTCTACCACCCGCTTCCTGGCAACGGACAGCTGCGACTGTGGTGGAGTAAGCGACGGCTCAGGCTGCGTTGACAAATTCCGACGGGCTATGCCTCGTGTGTCGAACGAACGTTCACCGCGTCAAGCAACGTGGGATTATCCCTCCAGTATGCGGTTATGGCATCGAGCAAGTCCGCCTCTGCCGGCGCGCTGTAATCCTTGTCAGTGGGATCGAGTATCAAGTTTGTCATCACAACCAAGGTGCGCTTCCAAGCAGCATCACGGCCTCTGATTTCGAATTTTGTCCCTACGATATGCTTGTGGCGTAGCATCAGTCCCCCATCATCATTCTTGTTTGGCAAAGATTCTCAATCGACTCATTGAGCTTTGCCTTACCATCTTGGTGCCTGCAATATTTGGTGTCCGAACTGCTTGGCCTTTCGCGGAGAGGGCGGAAGTGCAGACATGATTGACGTGGCGCGCAGCGGTTGATTCAAGGC
>CBFRWL010000146.1:0-6269 GCA_965727025.1 uncultured Sphingomonas sp. | reverse complement strand
ATGGCGCTTCAGCGCCTTCTTCATGAAGCGGAACGGAGTTTATCCAGGACGAGTGGCTGAAGAAGCTCAGCGAGCTGGCGTGCCTTGAGTGGCTTTTCCAGGCGCGGAACGTCCGCGAAACGCTGAGGCACCGACGAGCGGTCATAGCCGGTGGCGAACGCGAACGGGATGCCCTGCGCGCGCAATTCGTCGGCGGTTGAAAATACCAGCTCGCCCTGAAGATTGATGTCGAGCACCGCTGCATCGATGCCGCCGGTTCGTATGAACGCGATGGCATCCTTGACATTTGCTACCGGCCCCAGCACCTGCGCGCCGCAATCCGAGAGTTCTTCGCGAAGATCCTCCGCGAGGAAATATTCATCCTCCACCACAAGGATGCGACGACCGTTCAAATCGATATTCGCCATCGGTCAACTCCCTTCAATGTCCGGCGCCCGCCACGGGAAGCTCGATCGAGCAGCGAACGCCCTCCGGTCCAAACTCATATTCGGTCTTAGCGCCGAGCTGAAAGGGCAGCGCGCGCTCAATCAACTCCCTGCCGTAGCCGCTCTTGGTCGCGTTCGCGGTAATATCGTCCACGCCGCGCTCCAGCCAATCGACCTTCAGGCGTGGATGATCGCCATCAAGCAGTTCCCAATTCACGTCCAGATGTCCGCTGGGCCGCGACAGCGCGCCATATTTGACGGCGTTGGTCGCGAGTTCGTGCAGCGCCAGCGCGAATGTCTGTACCATGCCCGATCGCAGCGATACGCCGTCCGGCCCGCTGATGGAGACCTGCGGGGCATTACCGCGTTCGTCGAGCGCGACATGCGCCGAAAGCTCCTCGCGCAAAAGCATATCGAACGTTACGCGTTGCCCCTCCTCCCGACGGGACAGCAAGCCCTGCACACGCGCCAGCGCGGCAAGCCGGTGATCGATTTCGGTTCGGAAATCCTTGAGGTCGCTGCTCCCGCGCAAGGTCCGCATCATCACCGACTGGACGATCGCCATCAGGTTCCGCGTCCGGTGCTGCAGCTCGGCAACGAGCACCTGCTGGTGCTCCTGAAGCTGAACGATGTCGTCTACATCCGTCGATGTACCGAGCCATTCGATGACATGCCCATTGTCGTCGCGCGCGGCAGCCGCGCGCGTCTGGAAATGGCGATAGCGTTTTTCCTTCTCATGCCAGATCCTTCCGTTGATGCGCAGTGGCTGGCCAGCTTCGGCCTTCGCCCAGGCCGCCTTCGCATGCGCCCGGTCATCCGGATGATAAGCGCGCAGCCAGCCGATCATCCGGCTCGCTTCCTCGGAAAGGCCGGTATATTCGATCCATTGTGGGCTTGCCCACGTCCACTTGCCGCCGTCCATTGCCTTCCAGACGAGCTGGGGCATGCCTTCCACCAGCGTCCGGAAGCGGATCTCGCTTTGCCGGAGCGCCTCCAACCCGATACGGTGATCATGAATATCGGTGATCGCACCGAACCATTGCATCGGTTCGCCGCGATCGTTCTTCACGGGCTCCGCATGGACCAGAAACCAGCGATATTCGCCATTGCTCCCCCTGATCCGGTGTTCGCGCTGGTAGGAGCCGCCCTGGCGGACGCTGGCCAGCCAAGTGGAGCGTGACACCGCCCGATCGGCAGGATGGATCGCCTCTGTCCAGCCATTGCCAAGCGGCTGCTGCTCGTCTTGGCCGGTATATTCGTACCAGCGTTTGCTATACCAGCGCATTTGGCCGTTGCGATCGCTGCGCCATAGAAAGTCCGGCACCAGTTCAGTCACGGCCCTGAATGATGCCTCGCTGGCGCGGAGCGCGGCATTGATATTTTCGATGTCGCGGGTGCGTTCCTCCACGCGGCGATCCAGCTCCCGGTTCATCTCGTGCAGACTGGTATTGGCGGCTTCCAGCTCTTCGGTGAGAACCTGCAATTCCTCGAAGGTGACCCGCAGTTCTTCTTCGGTCTGGCTGATGCGTTCGCGTGCGGCGCTTTCGGGCGGAGCGCTGTTTTCCGCAGCTGCGCTTGGGCCGACCGTCATCTCGCGCACTTGCGCCGTCAGGCGCAGGAGCAGGCGGTCGCGATCCTCGATCAGACGGGTATTTTCCTCGGTAGTGTTTTCCAGCGCAGTTCGCAGCTGCTCATTCTCGTCCTGCAAGCGAGCAATCTCGGATGCACGATCAAGGGCCATGGGCACAGTTTAACTGCCTCTGTTTCAAAAGTGAACGCAAGACCACTGGATGCTGCACCCTGAACGCACGCAGCTTCGTTAAGCTCCGTAAAGGAGCAGCTGGTGACCAACAAAGACATCATAGTAATCGGTGCGTCGGCAGGGGGCGTCGATGCGCTTGTTCGGCTTTGCCAGGAATTTCCCGCGGATTTTCCTGGAACTGTGTTCGTCACGCAGCATATTTCGCCTTCATCGCGGAGCATGCTTCCACGGTTGCTCGATCGTTCGGGCCCCCTCCCGGTGATTGCTCCCGTCGACGGCCAGTTGTTCGAGCGAGGACATATCTATGTCGCTGTGCCTGATCATCATCTGCTGCTGCGCCCCGACAGCATGCTGCTCGTCCGGCGCGGTCCATATGAAAACCGCACGCGGCCGGCGATCAACGCCCTATTCCGCTCCGCCGCGATTTCCTACGGCGCACGCGTGATCGGGGTCGTGCTGACTGGATTGCTGGACGACGGGACCGACGGGCTCATCGCAATCAAGGCAGCTGGCGGCTCCAGCCTGGTGCAGGATCCCGACGAAGCCCAATGGCCGTCGATGCCGCGCAACGCACTGAAGCGCGATCATGTCGACAGGACCGTCCGGATCGCTGAATTGCCCGAATTGCTCTCGCGGATGGTTAGCGAAGAAGCAGGGCCAAGCATTCCATTGCCGTACGACTATGTCGTCGAGGACCAGATTGCTGCTCAGGAATTCGCCGTGATAGAACCCGATATCGAAACCCCGGGTGCCCCAGTCCGGATCGCCTGCCCCGATTGCGGCGGGGTCCTTAACGAAATCACGGCGGATGACGAGGTGCGTTTCCGCTGCCAGATCGGCCACGCCTTCTCGCCGCTTGGCTTGGCCGAAGCGCAAGGCACCGAGCTGGAGCGAGCGCTGGCGGTCGCCGCCCGCACCCACCGAGACCGGATCAAGCTCTTCTCGAAGATGAGCGAGAATGCCGCCGAGCGCGGCATGACGCACGCCGCGGAGCGCTGGCGCCAGGCCATCGAGGAATCACAGCAGATGCTCATCATCCTCGAACAGGCGACATCCTCGCTCGCTAAGCCACCGCAGGACGAAGCCTGACCCGCGACCTCATCCGACTTGGTTTATGAGCAGGCGGATGCCGGCGGCGGTGCTTTAGGACGGGGCAGCCTGTCCATCCGACATAGCGGCACCGTTTCCGACAATTTGCCGCTCACTGGTATCATGGACCATCGCGACAAGGACCGGCGGGATTTCATCGCCGAAATATTGCACGCACAGTTCGGCCGGATATTCATTTCCCTCGATCGAGCGGATGCGGGTCTCGAATACGACCTCGGGCTTTTCTCCTGCAATGATCGGCGCGAAAAGCTGACGCAGATCCTCCGCCGAAACATCCGGCATCACCTCAGGCAAGGTGACCTGCAGAAGCTGATGCGACGAACATTCGAGCTTCTTTTCGGCGCCTTCATTGGCCAGCACGAACCGGTAACTGTCTGGGTCGAGGAAATAGACTTCGTTGAGCGCACGACCGACGACACGCCCGAGATAGCGGATATACTCTTCCTTTTTACGCTCCTCGCTCACGTCTTCGAACGCGAGCACCGCGCCATCCGGCTCGCCGCCATCAGCGGTTAGCCCTGCCACGCGCACGCGGCAGAGGATCCTGCGGCCGCGCCGATCGATGCCTTCCAGCACCTGCTCCACCTGCTGCCGCTGCCGCGCCAGCACGGAGATGATGCTTTCCCGCAGGAGATGAACCGGGAACCCGATGTCGAGCGTTTCAAAACCCGAGCCGATCACCTCCTCCGCGCGCAGGCCCCAGGCATTTTCGCTCCAGCGGTTCCAGCTTTGGACGATATGCTTTTCATCGATCACGATGACGCCGATATTCAGGCTGCGCAGCACGGACTCCAGATAGGAGCGCGATAGCGCCGCCTGATCGGCGAGGATGCGCAGCTCCTCGTTGGCGGACTCCATCTCCTCATTGCTGGAGCGCGCCTCCTCGTTGATCGTCTCCAGCTCTTCGTTAGTGGACTGAAGCTCCTCATTGGTGGTCTCCAGCTCCTCATTGGTCGACTGAAGCTCCTCATTGGTCGTCTCCAGCTCCTCGTTGGCGGACTGAAGCTCCTCGATCGAATTCTCGAGATTTTCCTGCGCGGTCTCCAGTTCGCGCTGCATCGTAAAGAGCCGTGTCGTATCGGCGAAGGACAGCAGCGCGGCATAGGCGCTCCCGTCTGGCCGGTGCAGCGGGCGGATCTCAATGCTAAGGCGAATGACGTCGCTTTGGGAAAGATGATATTCCTGATGATCGAGCCGGACCGTGCGACGGTCGCGCAGCACCTCCTCGATCGGCCCGCGCAATTCCAGCGGGCGATAGGATATCGGCAGATCCTGAAACGGACGGCCGATGTCGGCCTCGCCAACGCTCAGCAGATTGCGGGCGGTTGCGTTCGCCAGCGTTACGATGCCGGTCTCGTCGACGACCAGAAAGGCTGTGTTCGCCTCGTTCAGTACAGTCTCGAACAACCGCGCCTGGGTGACGGGAACGTCGCCGCGAAAGTCCCGGTTCAGGGTTAGACCGCCGCCGTTGGTCCGCCGCCATTCCTGCGGCACCTTCATGAAGATGCGGTGTTTCATCTCGACCGGTTTGAACAGCGCCGAGCGCGCCAGCTGCGTTTCGGCCTTGCCAAGAAACAGATAGCCATCTGGCGAAAGCGCATAATGAAGGCGCGGCAGCACGATGTCTTGCGTCTCGCTTTCCAGATAGATCAGTAGATTACGGCACACGAGCAGGTCGATCCGCGAGATCGGCGCATCGCGCACCACGTTGTGGCGCCCGAAGATCACGCATTTGCGCAGATCGCGGTTGAACACATAATGATTGTTGGTCCGCTCGAAATATTTCTCCAGCAGATCGGCGGGCACACCTTCCACGTCGCGTGGCGCATAGGTCGCCTGGCGGGCAATCGCGAGCGCATCCTCGTCGAGGTCGGTGGCATAGACTTTCACGCGGCCGCAGAAATCGGGAATGCCCATCTCCTCGGCAAACAGCATCGCAATCGAATAGGGTTCCTCGCCCGAGGCGCAGCCGACGCTCCAGATCCGGATTGGCCGATCGTCTTCGGCATTGGCGATGATCCTGGGGATCACATGCTTCTTCAGCACCTCCCAAGCATCGGGATCGCGGAAGAAGGATGTCACATTGATGAGGACGGTATTGAGCAGATCCTCAAATTCGCCCGGATGCACCTCGAGATGCGCCTGATAGGTTGCAAAATTCTCGGTCCCTACGGTTTCCATACGGATGGTCAGGCGGCGGCGCAGGCTGGTGCGTTTATAGCCGCGAAAATCGAGCCCGCGGCTTTCCTGAATATAGCGAAGGAGCGATTCAAACTCAGGATCGGGCGGCGCTTTTTCGACCATGCTCATCTCGAAAACAGAAGGTTCGGGCTAGCAGATATTGAATGACAAAGCCAAGCACGCCAGGATATTCGCGATTGATCTCGGCCGCGCGATCCAATCGGTACGACGGCTGAATCTCTTCTCGAACCAGCCGGATTTCAGCCTATCGGTTCGGCAGTGATCCGCGGCGGAGATTTTGAGCAGGCTTATAATGCGATATTACATAGGGGCATTGCACGCCCGGCGGTTTCCAGGGCAAATGCGAACAACCCGCCGGCGAGCGGCTCTCGCTCCAGTTCCGCGGCACCACGTCCAATCCTTGCCGTCGTGACGAATGCCGTCCTGAAGCCGGCGCCGCCAAAAGCCACTTTGGTGACATTGGCGCAAGGCAATGCAACCTCTTCAATCAGCTCGCCGCTAGGCGCGTAGCGACGCAGCCCCCAACCGTCCCATAGCCCCACCCAGATATGATCCTCGGCATCCACGGTAACGCCATCCGGCGTGCCCGCTTCCTGCTCGATGCGGGCAAAGCGCGCGCCGCGGGCAAGCTGTGGACCCTCGCCGATGTCGAAGCGCCAGATGGTGCGATCCAACGTATCGACATGATAAAGCCAGCGGCCATCACTGGACACGGCAGGCCCGTTGGTGATGACCGCCTCTCCGCCCATAACTGTGACTTTATCGCCGTG
>CBFRWL010000145.1:0-6277 GCA_965727025.1 uncultured Sphingomonas sp. | reverse complement strand
ATCCAGGGTCTGGCGATCAGCCTCGAATCGACCGCGTTGCCAACGATCGTGATCGTGATCGCGGTGATCGTCGCTTATCAGCTCGCCGGCGTGATCGGCGTGGCGTTCGGCGCGACATCGATGCTGGCGCTGGCCGGCATGGTCGTGGCGCTCGATGCCTATGGTCCGGTGACGGACAATGCCGGCGGCATTGCCGAGATGGCGGGGTTGCCTGATGACGTCCGTGTCCGCACCGACGCGCTCGATGCGGTTGGCAACACCACCAAAGCCGTCACCAAGGGCTATGCCATCGGATCGGCCGCGTTAGCGGCGCTGGTGCTTTTCGGGGCCTATACGGCCGATCTCAAGCAGTTCTTCGGCGGCCTCGCCGTCGATTTCTCGCTGAGCAATCCCTATGTGATCGTTGGCCTGTTGATCGGCGCGCTGTTGCCCTACGCTTTCGGCGCGTTCGGCATGACCGCGGTCGGCCGTGCGGCCGGCTCGGTCGTCGAGGATGTCCGCGCGCAGTTTCGTGACAATGCCGGCATCATGGCCGGCACCAGCCGTCCCAACTATGCACGCACGGTCGATCTCGTGACCAAGGCGGCGATCAAGGAAATGATCGTGCCGTCGCTGTTGCCGGTGCTCGCTCCGATCGTGGTCTATTTCCTGATCACCGGCGTGGCGGGTCAGGCAAACGGCTTCGCGGCGCTCGGCGCGCTGCTGCTGGGCGTGATCGTCTCGGGCCTGTTCGTCGCGATCTCGATGACCTCGGGCGGCGGCGCCTGGGACAATGCCAAGAAGTTCATCGAGGACGGCAACCATGGCGGCAAGGGATCGGACGCGCACAAGGCGGCGGTGACCGGCGATACGGTGGGCGATCCTTACAAGGATACCGCGGGTCCGGCGGTCAATCCGATGATCAAGATCACCAACATCGTCGCACTGCTGCTGCTCGCTGCGCTCGCGGCGGCAGCCTAAGCATATAGAAGAGAAAGAATAATCAGCCCGCCGGGAGCAATTCCGGCGGGCTTCTTGTTGTCAACCGTTCGTCGCGGACGAAACGGTTATGGAACAAAATGTCGCCTCGCCCTTTGATGCCGACAGAGTGCAATTGGGAAGTATTAGGAGGCGACATGGGTATCATTCTTATGCTTATCGTCGGCGGCATCATCGGCTGGCTCGCCAGCATCGTCATGCGCACCGATGCTCAGCAGGGTATTTTTCTTAACATCGTGGTCGGCATCATCGGCGCGGCGCTTGGTGGTTTCCTGCTCAGCCCGCTGCTCGGCGCACCTCCGATCACCAGTGGCGTGCTTAGCGCGGGGTCGCTCCTGATCTCGTTCCTGGGCGCAGTGATCCTGCTCGCGATCGTGAACCTGTTCCGTCGCGGCGCAGTTCGCTAAACCATAGAAATCTACTCTCTGCGGGATCCGGCTTGCGCTTGCGGGCCGGATCTTTTGCGCGAGGCGAAGACGAGCACCCCGGCACCAATGATCGCAGAGAGCAGCGATCCCGATAACACGCCGGTTTTCACCTCCGCGGCGTGTGCGGCATCGGCGAACGCCAGCTTGCCGATGAACAGGCTCATCGTAAAGCCGATCCCGCAAATCAGGGAAAGCCCATAGACCTGCAGCCAGCTGGCGCCCGAAGGTTTGGCGCCGAAGCCGATCGCGACAGCGGTTCGCACGCTCGTGAAAATGCCGATCTGCTTGCCGAGGAACAATCCGGCCGCGATCGCCAGCGTCAGCGGATCGAGGAACATATGCGCGCCGGTGTCCCCGAAGGACACGCCGGCGTTGACGAACGCGAAAAGCGGCAGGATCGCGTACGCGACCCAAGGCCCGAGCGCGTGCTCCAGCCTGTGCAACGGTGAGTTCTCGGCATCGGGGGTGCCGCGCGACGGGACAATCGGGATGGCAGACGCCGCGAGGACGCCCGCGACCGTGGCATGAACGCCCGACAGGTGAACGACCACCCAGAGCGCCGCCGCCAGCAGCATGTAGGGCATGAGGCGGCCTATCCCCGCGAGGTTAAGCGCGATCATCGCGCAATAGATCAGCACTGCTGTGCCAAGCGCCCAGAAATGGAGTGCGGCCGTATAGGCCAGTGCAATGATGATGACCGCCCCCAGATCATCAGCAATGGCTATGGTGGTGAGGAAGATCTTGAGCGAGCCGGGCACGCGATGGCCCAACAGGGCCAGCACGCCGATCGCAAAGGCGATGTCGGTGGCGGCGGGGATCGCCCAGCCGCGGGCAAGGGCTGGATCTCGCCCGGCGATGGCGAGGAACACAGCGGCGGGAACCGCCATTCCTCCGGCCGCAGCCAGCAGCGGCAGCACCCGATCGGCAGGCTGCTGGAGGTGCCCATCGAGAAATTCCCGTTTGATCTCCAGGCCGACCAGCAGGAAAAAGATCGCCATGAGCCCGTCATTGACGAAATGAACCAGGTCCCAGCCGGCGACCTCCAGCCGCAACAGGTCGAAATAGAGATAGGCAAGACTGCTGTTCGCAATCGCCAATGCCAGCACGGACGCGGCGATCAGCAGCAGCCCGCCCGACGCTTCGGTCCTGAGAAAATCCCGAAGCACCGACGGCGCGCGCTTCATCCGCGAGACGATCATCGGTCGAGGCTAACAGCATCGCGAATGAGATGCACTAACATCCAGGAAGGCCGTACAGGATCCAATACAGAGGCAACGATCCTGTGCAGTTGCAATTTGCCGTTCGCACCGGCGCCAATTCACGCTAGCGATAGGGCGCCATGCACCTTTACCTCCCCATCGCTGGTCTCTCGGTCAACATCTTCGTGATCATTGGCCTTGGCGGGGTGGTCGGGGTGCTTTCCGGGATGTTTGGCGTCGGCGGGGGATTCCTGACCACGCCGCTGCTGATCTTCTACGGCATCCCGCCTGCCGTCGCGGTGGCATCTTCCGCGCCCCAGCTCACCGGCGCCAGCGTTTCGGGCGTGCTGGCGCATCGGCAGCGCGGCGGCGTCGACGTGCAGATGGGTTCGGTGCTCGTGGTCGGCGGCGCGATCGGTGCCGTTCTCGGTGGGTTCATCTTCCAGGCGCTGCAGGCCAGCGGTCAGATCGATATGGTGGTCGGCATGCTCTATGTCGTGCTGCTGGGAGGGATCGGCATCACGATGGGGCGCGAGGCCATCGGCAGCATCGTCGCCACCCGTACCGGCGCGAAGCCGCCCGCGCCTCCGCGACGGCATCATCCGCTGATCGCCTCGCTGCCAGGCCGCTGGCGCTTCTATAAATCGGGACTTTATATTTCGCCGCTGGCGCCGCTCATGCTGGGCCTAGGGACGGGCGTGATTACCGCGTTGATGGGCATCGGGGGCGGTTTCATCCTGGTGCCGGCGATGATTTATTTGCTGGGCATGTCGACCCGCGTCGTGGTCGGCACGTCGCTGTTCCAGATCCTGTTCGTCACCATCGCCACCACCATGACGCACGCGCTGACAACGCATGCCGTCGACATCGTCCTCGCCAGCCTGTTGCTGATCGGAAGCGTGACCGGCGCGCAGGTGGGCGTGCGCTTCGCGCAGAAGGTGAAGCCCGAATATCTGCGTCTCGTGCTGGCCTTCATGGTGCTGACGGTCGCCTTCCGCATGGCGCTCGGCCTTACATGGCGGCCGGAGGAAATCTATACGGTCCAGCCGCTGTGAGTTTGAGGCCGATATTGGCGTTGCTGGCACTGCCCTTACTGCTGGGAGCAAGCCCGCCCCGGCTGGTGCCGGACGTGTCGCAGCGCCAGATCGATATCATCTACAGCTTCACCGGCGCCGAGCTGCTGCTGTTCGGAGCGATCCTCTATCCCGGTGGCCGGCTGCCGGACAAGCCGGCGGATATCGCCGTCGTGCTGCGCGGCCCGGTCGAGCCGATCCTGGTCCGTGAGAAGCAGAAGATCGCCGGCATCTGGATGAATGCGGATAGCGCACGCTTCCGCTCCATGCCTGCCTTCTATGCCGTGGCATCGTCGCGCCCCTTGAGCGGGCTGGTCGATGAACGCACGTCGGCCATCTACGAGCTCGGCGTGAACAATCTTCAGCTTTCCCCCTCTAGCCTCGAGGCAGCCGAAGAACAGAAGCGGTTCGAAGCGGGGCTGGTCGATCTCAAGCGGCGCGGCGGCCTCTATGTCGAAGACCCGAAGGGCGTGGAGATCACGGACGGCGTGCTCTATCGCGCACGGATCGCGATCCCGGCGCGGGTGCCGGTGGGAAAATATACCGCCGAAACCTTTCTCATTCAGGACGGCCGCGTGCTCGCAGCGGCGGTGCGCGACGTCGACATCGATAAATCGGGCTTCGAGCGCTTCATCGCCACCGCCGCGCAGGCCCATGGTTTCATCTACGGGCTGTGCGCCGTGGCGATATCTTTGTTGTTCGGCTGGGCGGCCAGCACCTTGTTCCGCCGGCGTTGATCATCTTCGGGAAAGGATCGCCGTTCCTTCTTTTTTAACGATCCCGCGTTAGCACTGGCTGATGCTTGGGCAGCCGCACGGCGGGGACGCTATGAACGACATGACTGGCATGCACCGCTTCGGGCAGGCGTTACAATCCGCCTCACTGGACGGTCGCGTTGAAATCGGCCGGGTGCTCGACGTCTCCGGCAGCGGCGCGAAGATTACGCTCGATGGCCCGATCCTGGCGATGATGCAATCGAGCGAGGATCCCGTGCTCGCCTCCGCCGGCAATATTGGCAGCCATGTCAAGATCATGGTCGACGGGCGCTGGCTGGTTGCGGTGGTTCGCACGATGCGGCTGGCCGAAGCGGACGGTGACCTCATCCTGGCTGATGCGGATTTCCTGGGCGAAGGCCTGGTGATCGAGGATGATCATCACATCACCAGCTTCCGGCGCGGCGTCACGCGCTATCCGGTTCCGGGTGGCCGAATCTTTCCGGTCGACGGTTTCGATCTCAAGCAGATGTTCGCGACCGATGCGCGCGCCCATATCGAGATTGGAAATGTCTATCCCACCAAGGATGTACGTGCGGCGCTTTATATCGACGCGCTGCTCGGCAAGCATTTCGCGCTGCTCGGCTCCACCGGCACCGGCAAATCGACCTCGACCGCGCTGATCCTGCACCGGATCTGCGAGCTAGCGCCCAACGGCCATGTCGTCATGATCGATCCGCACGGCGAATATTCGCAGGCGTTCAAGGAGACCGGCGCGATCTTCGACGTGAACAATCTCGCAATGCCCTATTGGCTGATGAATTTCGAGGAGCATTGCGAGGTGTTCGTCACCGCCTCGGGCGATCAACGCCAGGCCGATTGCGACATTCTCGCCAAATGCCTGCTCGCCGCGCGCGCCAAGAACCGTCTCGCCGAAGGCATCGGCAAGCTCACCGTCGACAGCCCGGTTCCCTATCTGCTCACCGATCTGACCCAAATCATCCAGACCGAGATGGGCAAGCTCGACAAGGCAGGCACCAGCGCTCCCTATTTGCGGCTCAAGACCAAGCTCGACGAGATGCGGTCGGATCCCCGCTACAGCTTCATGTTCTCGGGCATGCTGGTCGGCGATACGATGGCGGACTTCCTCGCCAAGGTGTTCCGCCTGCCCGGCCAGGGCAAGCCGATCTCGATCATCGACGTTTCCGGCGTACCTTCGGACATTGTTTCCGTAGTGGTTGCGATGCTTTCCCGCATGGTGTTCGATTATGCGATCTGGGCGCGTGGCGAGGAGCAGAATCCGGTTCTGCTCGTCTGCGAAGAAGCCCATCGCTATGTGCCGAGCGACCGCATGACGACCGGGCAGGCGGTGCGCACCGTGCTTGAGCGGATCGCCAAGGAGGGCCGTAAATATGGCGTCTCGCTCGGCCTGATCACGCAAAGGCCGTCCGATCTCGCCGAAGGCGTCCTTTCGCAGTGCGGCACGATCATCGCGATGCGCCTCAACAATGATCGCGACCAGGCGTTCGTGAAATCGGCAATGCCCGAAGGCGCGCGCGGTTTCCTCGATTCGATACCGGCGCTGAGGAATCGCGAGGCCATCGTCTGCGGCGAAGGCGTTTCAATCCCGATCCGGGTCGCCTTCGACGATCTCGAGCCAAGCAAGCGGCCGGCGTCGCAGGATCCGGTGTTCTCGACGCTGTGGGCGCGCGAGGGCGGCGAACAGGAACTGCTCAAGCGCGTCATCCATCGCTGGCGCACCCAGGGGCGCTGACACTGGCGCGCTAACGCGTCCAGAGGCGTCGTATCAGCGCCACCACCGCCAGTGCTGCAAGAATGGAGGCCGTATCTGCGAGCCAGTCCATAATGTCGCAATCGCGATGCAG